>JAYUFA010000101.1:0-6681 GCA_043738925.1 Actinomycetota bacterium | reverse complement strand
CGAGCACATCGGGATCGCCGTGATGTTCTCGATGGCCGGCGCCGGGATCAATCACCAGGCCGCGCAGTGTTCGCCTTGGCGCGTGCAGGATGAAGCGGTGGATGAGCCATTCGTGGGTGCCCTGCGCGGCGATTACGGTGCCGACGAGCGCAATATCGCCGCCGCCGAAACGTCGATCGCGGGCGCGGAGAGCAACGACGGTTGCGAACGCCGCGGTGAGGATCCGTGGTGACGGTTGACGAAGGAATACACAGAGCGCGTCGCTCTTTGTGCGCACGGTTCGCAACGAAGGACTCGTCCGCGCGGTATTCATGACCGGCCGAACTGCTCGCGGAGTGCGTGCTTTTGCACCTTGCCTGCCGCGTTGCGCGGTAGCACCGCCACGATCTCGAGCTGTTGCGGCAGCTTGCGAGTGATGAGCTTCTGCATACGGAGGTGGGTTTGCATCTCGTCGAAGGTGAGCGGGTCGACGCCGGGAACGCACGCGACGACTGCGCATACGCGCTCGCCGGCGTCGCCGTCGGGCAGGCCGATTACGGCCACGTCGGCCACTTTTGGGTGGGTGTACACGAGGTCCTCGACCTCCTTCGCGCTGATGTTCTCGCCCTTTCTGTTGATCACATCCTTCAACCGGCCGGTGATGACGACGTAGCCGTCTTCGTCGAGGTGGCCGATGTCGCCGGTCTTGAAAAAGCCCTGCTCGTCGAATCCGTCGACGTCGAGCGCTGCTTCGACGTAGCCGACGAACAGGTGGGGGCCCTTGATGCGGATCTCGCCGTCGATCGTGAGGCCGACACGTTGGCCGGTGTCACCGAGAACGAGAAATTGGGTGCCATCGGAGGGGCGCCCTTCAGTGTGTGCCAACTTGTCGCTTGCGTCGGTGATCGCCGCCATGGCACACATTGGATACTCGGTGAGCCCGAAGCCTGCGACGATGCCCACGCCGCCGACCTCGTTCACCAAGTCATAGTGCAGCTGTGGTGGCTTCGGGGCTGCGCCGCCAGGGTACGCGCGCACGTCGGGGAACAACCGCGTACTCGGATCGGAGCGTTGCGCGGCGAGATACGCAAGATGAAACGCGGTGGTGACGCCGGCGAGGGTTACGCCGTGACGACGCAGCGTGGGCATCGTTGACGCGTCCGCGAAGTTCTCGACGAGGATGATCGCGCATCCTGCGATGAGACCGGCCATGAGCCAGTTGATGCCGCCGATATGTGCAATCGGAAACGCGAGGGCGGCTCGATCGCGATCGGTGATCGCCATGCGAGATGACATGCTCACCGTGGAGGCAGCAAGTGCCCCGTGGAGGTGCTTGACCCCTTTGGGGTCCGCGGTCGTGCCCGATGTGTAGAAGATCCACGCGATGCGCTCCGGGTCCGAAACGAACGTTGGCAGCGTGTCGGGATCACCATCGGGTAGTGGCGATTCACGATCGATCACCAACGTGTCGCGTACCGCGGTGCGCGCCAGGGTTGCGTAGTCGTAGCCCCGCCACACGCTCGGCGTGATCATGAGCGACGTGCGCGCCTGCGCCGTGATGAAACCCACCTCGCGCTCGCGGTAGATCGGCAACAACGGATTCTGGACAACGCCGATTCGGTCGAGCGCCGCGCACAAGATCGCTGTCTCGATCCACGTGGGCAACATGTACGAGACCACGTCGCCCGCGCGCACCCCATGCGCGTACAAGCCTGCGGCAACGCGCTTGGCCCGCGTGGCGTAGTCGCCGAAGGTCAACCGACGATCGAGCTCATCGACCGCCAACAGGCCCGAGGGCCGCGTTGCGGCGGCCCGCTCGACCAGCTCCCAGAGGCTGGCACCTCCGTCGTAGTTCGTGGGCGAGATGGTAGTACTCACCGTCGCAACCGTAGCCGTCGACACGCGCGATGATTCCGGCGCGACCTATGGTCGAGCACGTGCAGCGGCTTGGTGTTGTGTTCCCCGATCGGACGCAGACCTTGCGCGCACAACGCGCGGTCGTGGAGGCATTGACCGAGTGGGGATACACCGATCTCTGGGCCGGCGAAAGCGACGGTGCCGACGCGTTCGGTGCGCTCACGGCGGCAGCTGCCTGGGATACGCCATTGCGGTTGGGCACTGCTGTGGTGTCGGCCTACTTGCGTCCCCGAGCGCTGCTCGCGATGAGCGCCGCGGCGCTCAATGAGTTGGCGATCGGTGGGTTCGTCGTTGGTGTCGGCGCGTCGTCGCCGACGATCGTCGAGCGATGGAACGACGTTTCCTATGTTGACCCTGCTGCGCGCGTGCGTGACACGGCGGATTTCCTTCGGAGGGTGTTTGTCGGTGAACGCGTTCACGGGTTTCGATTGGCACGGCGGCCGGCCACACCTCCCCCCGTGTACGTTGCCGCATTGCGGCCTGCGATGCTGCGCGTTGCCGCGGAGGTTGCCGACGGCGCGATCCTCACCTGCATCTCGGTTGATGACGTGGCACGCATGCGCGACCACTTTGCGCCTGGCGGTGAAGTCGTTGCGTGGCTCACGGTGTGCCCGAGCGACGACGCCGCAGCGGTGCGCGCTGCGGCTCGGTCGCGTCTCGCCGGCTATCTCGCTGCGCCCGCGTACGAGGCGCAGCAGCGTTGGCTCGGCCGCGGGGCGATCCTGCAACCCATGTGGGATGCCTGGCGGGCTGGTGCAGGCTTCGACCGCGCCGCCGCGCTGATTCCCGACGACGTGATCGACGCGCTCGTCGTGCACGGTTCGCCCGACGCATGTATCAGGCACATCGAGCGGTTCGTTGCTGCGGGCGTGACGACGCCGATTCTCGATGTGCTACCCGGGGTTGTCGAGATGGCTGAGGCATGGCGGATGCTTGCGCCGCAACGGAGGTCGTGAGATGGACATCACCTTTCCCGAAAATGCACTTGCGTTCGGTACCGAGGTGCGCGCGTGGCTCGAGACGAACCTGCCCGCGGGATGGTTCGAGCCAGGCTTTGTCATGCCTGCGGCGGAGCGCAAACGGTTCTTCGTCGAGCAGTGGCCGCACCTCATGTACGACGGCGGCTGGATCTGTGCCTCGTGGCCCAAGGAGTACGGCGGCCGTGGACTCGACCTGATGCAAAGCGTCGCTTTGGCTGAGGAGTTTGCATACGCGAACGCACCGATGCGCGTGTCGTCGTTGGGCGAGTTACTCGTCGGCCCGACGATTCTGCAATGGGGTACCGATGCGCAGAAGCGCGAGTTTCTCCCGAAGATCCTGCGCGGCGAACTCATCTGGTGTCAGGGCTTCAGCGAGCCGGCATCGGGTTCCGATCTCGCGTCGCTCGCATGCATTGGCCGGATCGAGGGCGATGACATCGTCGTCACCGGTGAGAAGATCTGGACCAGCGAAGCGGAAGACGCCGACTACATCTTTGTGCTCGTACGCACGAACCCCGACAGCGCTCGACACGCCGGCATCTCGTTCCTGCTGATGCCGATGCATCAACCCGGCGTCGAGGTGATCGCCAAACCGCAGCCCGATGGATCGCGCGGCTTCAACCGCGTCGAGTTCAATGATGCGCACTGTCCGCTGGCGAACGTTGTCGGCGGCCTCGACAACGGCTGGCGCGTCGCGATGACCACCCTCGGTTTTGAACGCGGAACCTCGGCGACCACCGGCTATCACCGCTTTCGCCACGAGCGCGACGAGCTTTTCGCGTCGGCGCGCGCCACTGGAGCGGCCGACGATCGGCGGGTGCGTCAGCAACTTGCGCAGTCGTGGATCATCACCGAGATCATGCGGGTCAATGGATATCGCGCACTGACCAACGTTCTGCTTGAACGCAGCGAGCCCGCGCTGGAGATGACGCACAAGGTGTTCTGGACCGACTACTCGCAATGGTCGACCAAGCTCGCGGTGGATGTACTCGGCATGCGCGGTCAAGTGCTGACCGGCTGCGACACCGATGTGCGGCCGGCCGCAGTTGGCCTCGGGCGACGACCACAGATGTATGACTACCCCGCGAGCCCGTTGCAGCAGTCGTTCTTCTTTGCTCGTGGCGAGAGCATCTACGGTGGCACCAGCGAGATTCAGCGCAATCTCATCGCCGAGCGCGTGCTCGGCCTGCCGAAGGGACCCTGATGTCCGAACCGCTGAACGATCTGTCGCAAGCACTTCGCACCACGGGCTCGGTGCGCGCGTTCCGGCCCGACGCGGTGAGTGACGAGTCGCTCCTGCGAATACTCGATCATGCGCGCTTCGCGCCGAGCGGAGGCAACCAACAGGGTTGGCGCGTTGCGGTGCTGCGTGACGCCGAGCGACGCACGGCCGCGCTCGATCTCATGGAGCCTGTCGCTCGCGAATACGTGGCGCTGATGCGGGCGGGGCAACGTCCGTTCGGGCTCACCGATCACGGTCGCTGGCCCGGCCCGGGCGATGTCGATCTGGCAGCCGCGCGTTCGAGCACCGAGCTTTCAATCGTCGCGCCGCTCCGTGGCGCGCCCGTGTTGCTCGTCGTAGCGGTCGACTCGGGTTTGATCGCAGCCATGGACGCCGAGCTCGATCGTCATGGGATTGTGGCCGGTGCGTCGATCTACCCGTTCTGCCAGAGCATCCTGCTCGCCGCGCGGCTCGAAGGTCTCGGTGGCGTGATGACCACATTCGCGGTGCGCGCCGAGCCGGCCATGCGGGCGTTGTTGCACCTACCTGATGCATTCGCGCTCGCGGCCGTGATTGCTGTCGGCTACCCGGAGAAGCAGGTCACTCGATTGACGCGCAATCCGGTGTCGTCGTTTGCCACCGTCGACACGTTCGACGGTGCCGCGTTCGGCTGACACATCGCTGCCACGCGTGCTCAGCGAGCGCTCACTCGCCGCGATACGCGGGCTTTCGATGGGCCGCGAACGCGTCGAGGCCCTCGAGCGCGTCGAACGATGTAGTTGCGTAACGATGAACCAGGTCGAGTTCGGCGGCGAGTGCCATGTCGAGTGGCAGGTCCACCGCGTACCCGATCAACGTCTTCATCTCGCTCAGTGCGAGAGAACTGTGCGCGCACGTCTGCTCGACCAGGGCCACCGTGTGAGCGCGTAGGTCAGCGACCGGCCAGTGTGCTGTAGCGAGGCCCATCGCCACCGCTTCGGCACCGTTGTAGAAACGGCCGGTCAACAGCATTTCCTTCGCCTTTTGCAGACCGATCGCGCGACAGAGTCGTTGGCTCCCACCCGCGCCGGGAAGTTGCCCGAACTGCAGGTGACCGTCGGCAATACGCGCGTCAGTCGCGACCACGATGAGATCGCATGCGAGGGCGATCTCCAGGCCGCCCGCTACGCACGCGCCGTTCACCATCGCGACGCTGACCACGCGACTGCGTTCGAGTAGTGCACACAGCTCGGCGAACTCGTCGAGGAACTGTCGGAAGGCCGGCGGGTCGCGATAGAGCTGTTGGTAGCCCTTGAGGTCGCCGCCCGACGAGAACGCGGGCCCGTTCCCGGTGAGCAGGACGGCGCGCACATCGACCTGGTCCACGGCGCCAAGTACGAGCTCACGCAACTGCGAAACGGTGTGCTTGTCGAGTGGGTTGCGTTGCTCAGGTCGGTTGAGTGTGAGTATTCGAGCCATGCCGCCAGCGCGGAGGGCAACGTCCTCGATGAGCACCAACGCGTCGTTCATCGTGTGCCACCTTCGGCGAGGATCTGCTCACGCAGGGTCGTCTTGCGCAGCTTGCCGCTCGCGGTCATCGGTATCGTGTCGATCACGCGGATTGCCTGTGGCAGCTTGTAGGTCGCGAGATCACGCGAGCGTAAGAACGCGACAATGTCGTCGAGCGTCACCGTGGCATCCGCAACCACGCATGCGCACACGATCTCGCCGAGCCGTTCGTCGGGCAAACCAATCACGGCCGCGGCGCGCACCGCGGGCATCTCGCACAACAGGTCTTCGATCTCGCGAGGCGCGATGTTCATTCCGCCGCGGATGATGATCTCCTTTTTGCGGCCAACGATGGAGAGGTATCCGTCGTCGTCGAGCACGCCGAGGTCCCCGCTGCGCAACCAACCGTCGTGGCTGAACACCTGTGCGGTGCGTTCGGGATCGTCGAACAGGCCCACGCAGACCTCGGGCCCTCGGACATGAATCTCGCCAGCGTGGCCGGGCGCGACGACCTGATCGTCGTCATCGCGAATCTCGATTTCCACATTTGGCATGGCCAGGCCATCAGTGTCGGCGCGTTTGTCGGGCGGCGAATCGGGACGGTTCCACGTGACCACGAGCCCCTCAGTCGATCCGTAGATGCGCAGCACCTTCACGCCGACCGCCGACGCCGCATGAACGAGCTCGGGTGGAACGGGTGCACCGCCGCAGCCGAAGCAACGCATCGAGCTGAGGTCGCGCCCACTCGTCCTGACGTGCCGGACCAGGTCGTTCAGGAAGGTCGTTGCGGCAAGGGTGTACGTGCACCGTTCGCGCTCGATGAGCTCTGCCGCGCGCGCTGCGTCCCAGCGATCCTGCAGCACGATAGGTAGGCCTGCGTACAGAGCGAGCCGTAGCCCGAAGTTGAGCCCGGTCGAGTGCCCGATGGGGCTTGGCATCCACACGACGTCGCTGCCTGCCAGACCCATCGCATCGATCGTGGCCCGCACGTTGACGTTGATTGTCTGCTCCGTGTGCATGATCGCCTTCGGTTCCGCCTCGGTACCGGAGGTGAAGATGAGCTCGCTGAGCGCGGCGGCGTCGACCTGCGTATGC
>JAYUFA010000100.1:0-17766 GCA_043738925.1 Actinomycetota bacterium | reverse complement strand
GTCGGCGACGGTCAGACCGTGGCTCCGCCGGCCACCCGCGTGATTGACGCGCGCGGGTGCCTTGTGACACCCGGCTTCGTCAACACACACCATCACATCTACCAGAACCTCACGCGGGCCTATCGGCCTGCCACCACCGGTTCGCTATTCCCGTGGCTCAAGACGTTGTATCCGCTGTGGTCGCGCATCGATGCAGAGGCCGTTCACGTGTCCGCGTGGGTCGGCTTCGCAGAGCTCGCGCTCGGTGGCTGCACGACGACGATGGATCACCTGTATGTGCACCCGCGCGGCGGTGGCGATCTGATCGCCGCGGAGATCGAAGCGGCGCGCGACATCGGCATGCGGTTCCACGCGACACGCGGGTCGATGTCGTTGTCGGAAAAGGACGGCGGCTTGCCGCCCGACAGCGTGGTGCAGGACGACGACACGATTCTGGCCGAGTCCGAGCGACTCGTGCGCGTTCATCATGACCGCTCGCCGCACGCGTTGATTCAGGTCGCGCTCGCGCCGTGCTCACCGTTCTCGGTGACCCGCGAACTGATGCAGCGCACGGCGGAGCTTGCCGAGCGACTCGACGTTCGTCTGCACACGCACCTTGCGGAAGATCCTGACGAGGACGTGTTCTGCATGGAGACCTTCGGATGCCGTCCGCTCGAATACTTCGACGATGTCGGATGGGGTTCGTCGCGCTCGTGGGTAGCGCACTGCGTGCATCCCAATGACGAGGAGATTGTTCGATTGGGCCACTGGGGCACCGGCGTTGCTCATTGTCCGAGTTCGAACCTGATGCTGGGCGTCGGTCTGTGCCGGGTACACGAGATGCGCGACGCGGGCGTGCCCGTTGGTCTTGGTTGTGACGGTTCCGCGTCGACCGACTCGGCGTCGCTCTGGATGGAAGCGCGCAACGCGATGCTCATCGGCCGCACGCGCAAGGGCCCCGCTCACATGAGTGCGCGCGACGCGCTTGAGTTGGCCACGCGTGGAGGCGCAGCGTGCCTTGGCCGCGTCGGACAAATCGGCGAGCTGTCGGTCGGCGCCTGCGGCGACGTGGTCGTGTGGGGTCTCGACGGTGTGATCTTCGCCGGCGCGATCGACGATCCGATGGAGGCGTTGCTGCGCTGCGGCCCGACTGCGGCGCGCCACACGATCGTTGGTGGTCGTTCGTTGGTGCACGATGGGCGCCTCGTCAGTGACCGCGTCGACGAGATGCTGCTCGAACATCGCCGCGCCAGCGCACGCGTGCAAGGTCTCGGCTCAACCAATTTCTGATGCGTCGCTCGTGCGAGGATGGACCCGAGCCGGGGGAAACACATGCGGGACATGATCATCGACCTGAGCGACGAGCGCTTCGAGCGCTCGGTTCCGTACGAGACGTTCGCCTACCTGCGCGAGCACGCACCGGTGTGGTGGTGGCCCGAAGGCTCGTGCTGGGTAGTCACCACCCACGAGCTCGTCGAGCAGATGAACCGGGACTGGCCCACCTTCTCGTCGGCCGGCGGCATCGTTCCCCCGGGTTCCACGCTCAACCCGACGGTGTTGCTCGCGATGGATCCACCCGAGCACACGAAGTACCGCCACCTCGTGATTCCGTCGTTCATGCCGCGTGCCATCGCTCGGCTCGATGCCGACGTACGCGCCATCGCTGAGGCCGCGGTCGCCGACTTCGTGGCCGCGGGCGGCGGCGACTTCGTCACCGACATCGCCGCAGCGATCCCGTTCCGTGTGATGGCCGACCTCACCGGCGTGCAACGCTCGGCCGAGCGCCAGATCATGGAGTGGGGTCATGCGATTGCGCCGAACTCCGATCCGGACTACCGACCGACGCCGACATCGATGATGGACGCGCAGGAGGGGCTCAGCGCCTTCCTCGGTGAGCAGTTCGCGGCGCGGCGCGCGAAACCCGGCGACGAACTGTTCTCGGATCTTTTGCACGGCACGATCGACGGGGCGCCGTTGTCGGAGGAGGACCTCCGCGGCTACGGCGTGAACTATCTGCTCGGGGGGACCGAGACCACGCGCAACCTGATCGGGCAGGCGATGCGGGTACTGCTCGAGAACGCCGGCCAGACACGCCGTTTCGTCGCCGGCGAGGTCGCCACTTCCACAATGGTCGACGAGTTGCTGCGGTTCGTCACGCCCGTGCTCCATCACTCGCGGTGGGTCGCCGCCGATGCCGAGGTTGGCGGGTACCGACTCTCGAAAGGTGATCGCGCCACGCTCTGGATGGCGTCCGCGAACCGTGATCCCGCGGTCTTCGATGCGCCGGAGGATCTCGACGTCGGCCGTAACCCGAACCCCCACGTGGCCCTCGGTGGCGGCGGCCCGCACTTCTGCCTCGGCTCGCATCTCGCGAAGCTTGAGGCCGTGGCCACCTTCGATGCCCTTCGGCCCGTCCTCGAACGATGCGCGCTCGCGGGAGAACCGCAGCGCGTGCGCTCGAACTTCATCAACGGCATGAAGCACCTACCGCTCACGGTGCGCTGATGGGCGCAGGTCCGGATGCGTGCGGCGCGGATCTGTCGGGCAGCGGGCGCGGTACCATCAACGTGGTCGCCCACGCTGCGTGGTGTTGCCGTTGGAGGATGTCGTGACCGAGTACGCCCACATCCCGCCGCCGCCCCCGCCCGCGGCCCTGCCGATGACCCCTCGACCCGTCGTGGCCTATGCCGCACCCGCGGCGCTTCCGGCCCGCCGTTCGCGTCGGCGCGCGTGGGTGATCGCGGCTGGCGCGTTTGTGGTGTGCGCGCTGGCGTTCGGTGCGTTCGGGCTCGGCCGAGGCAGCACAGCCGGTCCGGCGTCGGCGCTCGCCGCTGCCGCGTCGCGCACCGAGGCGCAGAAGACGGCACGCGTCGAGATGACCATGGTGTTGCCGATCGGTGGATCGACGCAACCGATCAACGTCACCGGCGGTGTCGATTTCGCGAACTCGGTGACCCGCTTCCAGATGGACATGTCGTCGTTGATCCCGAAGGGTTCCGGCGGCCCTGCGGATGCCACCATCGAGATGGTCTCGAAGGGCCTTGTGATCTATATGAAATCGTCAACGTTCGACGCGCTGGCGAAGAAGGGAGTGTGGGTCAAGCTCGACTACGGCGCCTTCGTGGCGAAGCAGAGTGGCGTCGATCTCAACAGCTACATGTCGCAGCAGGGCCGCGACCCGAGCCAGATGCTGAAGACGTTGAAGGACAAGGCCAAGTCGATCGTCGAGGTGGGCAACGAAGACGTTCGCGGGATCACGACAACGCATTACACGGTGACGTTCGACGTCGCGGAGATGTATCGATCGAGCGGGGCAGTCGTTGACGAACAGAAGCTTGCCGAGTTGGTCAAGCAGATGAACGGCGGAGTCGTCACTGAAGAGGTTTGGATTGGCAGTGATCAGTACGTGCGAAGGATCGTGATGACAACACCCACCGCGGCGGGCGATGTGCATTTCCAGATGGAGCTCTTCGATTTCGGTGCGCCGGTTGATGCCACCGTGCCCGCTGACAGTGACACCATCGATCTCACGACAACGCTGCTCGGCAAGTAGACGCGGCGAGACGCGGCGGCTCTCAGCTGACGAGCTCGCTCGCTCGCGCGAACGTGAATCCCTTCTCGCGTAACGCGGCGATCATGGCTTCGAAGATGTCGATCGTTCCTTGGTGTTGCGCGTGCAGACTCACGATGGAACCGGCATGCGCGCCGCCGACCACCCGCGAGCGCACCGTGGCCGAGCCGGGGTCTTGATAGTCGAGCGGATCGGTGTCGAATCCGAGCACGATCGCATAGCCGGCCTTGCCCGCTTCTTCGTTGATGAGGGTCGTGGTCGAGTTACTACCCGAGGGGCGGAACCAGCGACCTTGGCTTCCGGTCACGTCGTGAAGCAGCGTCGCACAGCGACGAATCTCGCTTGCCACGACCTCGCGTGGCTGATCGGGGAGCGAGAGGTGTGAGTAGGTGTGGTTGCCGATGTCGTGACCCGCGTCGGCGATGCGCTTCCCGAGGACCCGGTTCTGGTCGAGCCAACTACCGACGATCAACATCGTGAGTGGCACGTCGAGCGACTTCGCCATATCAAGGAGGCGGCCAACCTGTGCAACGGTTCCCTCCGTGTGAAACGTGAGGGCGATGCGCTTCGCGGAGGCGTCACCATGGTTCACATAGCGCGCCGGACCAGTTGGCGCCGCGGTCGTTGAGGGTGTCGCTGTCGATGTGGTCGCGGTGTTGTTCGCAGCGCGCGCCGATGTGGTGGTCGTGGCATCGGATGACGGCGCGCCGGTGGTCGAAACGGGCTCCACCGATTTCGATGCTTTGGCACCGCATGCAGTGATTCCGAGTCCCACCGTGGCGAGAAGGAAGTGGCGTCGGTCGAGTTGCATCGCCCGGACCCTATAGGCCGTGCGCGTGTCTTCCGGGTCAGCTGCGGAACGCGTCGATCATCGCCGTGGCGTCGCCGAGCGGATAGAGAATGGGGCACGTACATCCGCTCGCCATGTATTCGGCCACCTTCGCTCGTGCGTCGTCCGCGGTTCCTGACGCGGTCAGCATCTGCACGATCTCGTCCGGTACCAGCTTGCTCGCCGCAGCGACTTGCTCATGCGTGGCGGGCCACGTGAGTACCTCTCCGACCCTGTCGAGCAACGACTGCGGCACGCCCGATGCCTTCATAATGTGGGGCTGCTGGCCGAGATATTGGGTCACCATCATGCGGGCCATATCGAGCGCAGTGGCCCGATCCTCGTGCACGCTGCACACAACGAGTTGCGGACGATCGATGTCGTCGAGGTCGCGTCCGGCGCGCGCTGCACCTTCGCCGAGCGCAGCGACGGCGCGTGTGTTGTAGTCGGGTGACACAAGGTAGTTGAGCACCGCACCGTCCGCGATCTCACCGGTGAGCTCCATCATCTGCATACCCGTGGCACCGATGTAGATCGGCACGTCCTTGGCCCGTCGTTCCTGATACACGTAGTCGAGTTCGACGCCATCGAGGTGTACGAACTCGCCATGCATGGTCACCGTTTCATTGGCGAGTAGGCGACGTACGGCAATGACAATCTCACGCATGGCGCGCAGTGGTCGCGCACGCGACACGCCGACCTTCGCGGCCAGTGGGTCCCACCACGCGCCGATGCCGAGGATGACGCGCCCCGGCGCGAGATCGTCGAGCGTTGAAAATGTTGCTGCGAGGCGGGCCGGGTTACGGGTCCAGCAGTCGACCACGCCGGAGCCCACTTTGATGCGTTCGGTGACGCTCGCAAACGCGGCCATCGGCACGGTGGCTTCGCGCACGAGTCGCGACTCGGCTTGCCATACGGCCTCAAAGCCTGCTGCCTCGGCATACTGCGCGAGCACCATGCCTTCGCGGATCGGGTGCGCGTCCTGCAGGTAGATCGCATACCGCGCCTTGTCGGAAAAGACCGCGTTCGCTGAACGATTTGGATCCATGGTCAGTCCTTTTGGTTCAGAGAACGGGGAGTTGGGGTGGGTGTCACGGGGTTGGGTAGAACTGGTGCAAACCGTTCAGAGGAGGGAATGGAGGCGGGTTGCTTGTTCGGCGGCGCGAGCGCGGACTTCGGTGAGGTCGACGCGGGTGGGCAGGCCGCCGCGCAACACGGCAAGGCCGTCGATGTCGACATCAACTGCCCGGATTCCCGGGGTGTAGGCCACGTGCCAGGGTGAGTCCGCGTGGTCGTAACTCCAAAGGACACGATCACCACGCGCCTCGGGTACAAGGTCGTAACCATTCTCGAGCCACCCCCAGGCCACCTCGGGTGACGCTTGCAGGTCGTGCTCTCGGTGCCGAACGAACGCGATCCGGAATTCCTCCAGCATGTCGGCGCCGATGCCATCGGTACCGAGAGCCACCCGATTCGTGAAGCGCATCGGGCGCGCGTAGCCGACACCGTTGTTCATGTTCGAGCGCGGGTTGTGCACCACGGTTCCGGGGAGTGTCTCGTCGAGACGCACCGCGTGCACGAGGAGCCAATTGTCCTGCGCCAGTGGCGCAAGGCGCGCGCCCGCAGCGTCGTCATCGGGCCCTTCGCCGACATGCATGTGGACGCCGACGCGGTGCAGCATCGCGAGATCTGCAGCGGCCTCGAGTGTTGCATCGGAACACGTGAACGCCGCATGGATGCCGACCATGCCCCGACCCCCTTTGCGTAGGAAGCGGTCGTTCTCCGCGAGCCCGCGCCGCGCGCCGTCAACACCGTGGCGGTCGGTGACCCCATATGCGCACACGACCCGCACACCGACGTCGGCGCACGCATCGGCGATGACCGAGAGCGAGCCTTCGATGGCGTTGGGTGATTCATGGTGGTCGATGATCGCGGTGCACCCTGCTTGCAACGCCTCGACCGCACCGAGCGTCGCCGACCAGCGAATCATCTCGAGATCGAGCGCCGCGTCGAGGCGCCACCAGACCTGCTCGAGTACATCGCGAAATTGCACCGGTGTCTGTGGCGGCGCCGGCATACCGCGTGCCAGCGTCGAATAGAGATGATGATGCGCGCAGACCAGTCCGGCGGTCTCGGCAGTCATGCGCCGTCGACGTCGTTGGCGTTTACAGTGGGTCGCATCGGAAGGCGATTGCGCCAGCCGCCGTCGAGGTCGCGCAATGCCGCAGCGACGGCGCCGGCGGTGGGTACCAAGCCGATCTCGCCGACGCCTTTGACGCCGTACGGCGAACGCGGTTGTGGGCATTCAACAAGCACCACATCGACCGGGGGCATGTCTTTCGCGCGGATGATGCCGAGCGAACGCAGGGTCATGTTGGTCGGGCGGCCATCGGCATCTGCGGGAAAGTCTTCGGTGAGCGCGTAGCCGAGGCCCATGTGCACGCTGCCTTCGATCTGGCCTACACACAGCTGCGGATTGATGGCTTTGCCCACATCGTGCACGGCGACGACGCGGATGACCTTGGCCGACTCGCGGTCGATTATCGCAAGTTGCGCCGCATAGCCGAACGCGGAGTGGATCAGCGGATGGTCCTTGGCTGATCCGATCTTGTCGGTCCAGTCGATGATCCATTCACCCTGGTATTCGACGCCAACCCGAAAGCCATCAGCGACCGCGCGCTGACACGCATCGCGGACCGAACCCGCGGTCATGAGCGTGCCCCGCGAACCGGTGGTTTGACCAAACCCGAGCTCGCGCGTGGTGTCGACGAGCACGCGCATACGCGTTGGATCGTCGACCCCGAGCTCGGTGCATGCCACCTGCAACGCAACGGTGTGCACACCCTGGCCCATCTCGGTCCAGCCGTGACGCACCTCGATCGTGCCGTCGGTGAGACATTGCACCGAAGCCTTCGCGACCTCGCGAAACCCGTTGCCGAGCCCGCTGTTCTTCAGACCGAGACCGAGGCCGACAGCGTGACCAGCGGCGACGGCTTCGTCGTACATCGGCTTGATGGTGTCGAGGCACTCGCGGGCACCTGCGCAGCCGTCGTCCATGATTTGTCCTGGTCCCCACACGTCGCCAGGCGTGATCACGTTGCGCGAGCGCATCTCCCAACCCGAGATGCCCACGAGCGCGGCGAGTCGGTCGATCACGCCCTCCATCGCGAACTGCGCCTGGTTGGCACCGAAACCGCGGAACGCGCCGCACACGGGATTGTTCGTACGCGCGGCGATCGCGTCGACGTCGATCGCGCCCACGCGGTACGGGCCGCTGGCATGGCCCGCGGCGCGTTCGAGCACCTTCGAGCCGACCGACGCGTATGGTCCGCTATCGCCGATCATTCGTGCGCGCAGCGCAGTGAGGTTGCCGTCGGCGTCGCACCCCGCGGTGTATTCCATGCGAATCGGATGACGTTTGGTGTGTACGAGCAACGATTCCTCACGCGAGAACGTGCACTTGACCGGTCGCTGCAGCAACCACGCCGCAAGCGCCGCGTGCGCCTGATTGCTCATGTCCTCCTTGCCACCAAACGCACCGCCGTTGGACACCAGTTCGACGACCACACGGTCCTTGGCGATGTCGAGGACCGCGGCGATCTGATCGCGGTCATCCCACACGCCCTGGCCGCCCGACCACACATGCAGCGTTCCGTCGGGCTGTGGTTGAGCGAGCGTGGATTCAGGTTCGAGGAAGGCCTGTTCGATGCGCTGCGTGTGGAACGTCTCGTTCACGACGTGTGTGGATGCCGCGAGGGCGGCATCCACATCGCCACGAGCGTAAGTCGATCGCGAGAGCACGTTGCCGGGCAGTGTCCACACCGCGTCCTCGGTGTCGGCGACGGCAGCGACCGCATCGGTGATCGGCCGCAACACCTCGTACGTCACGTCGACGAGTTGCGCGGCTGCACGGGCGGTCTGACGGTCGGCGGCGACCACGATCGCCATGACGTCGCCGAGGTACGCAGTGGTACCACCGACCGGAATCATGACCGGCCAATCCTTGTAAAGGATGCCTACGCGCAACGTGCCCGGAATATCGGCGGCAGTGAACACCGCTTCTACACCGGGCACCGCGCGCGCGGCTGCGGTGTCGATCGCCACGACGTAGGCGCGAGCGTGATCGCTGAGCTTGAGCGCTGCGTGTAAGAGACCGGGCATACGCAAGTCGTCGACGTAGCCGCGGGACCCGAGCGTCAACGCGCGGGCCTCATATTTGTGGCCGCTCTCACCGATGCGAACAGGTAGCTCGCTCGTGAGCACCTTGCCGTTCGCGAGCGCGTCCACGGCATCAAGAATCTTGATGTAACCCGTGCAGCGACACAGGTGCGCGCCGAGAAAGCGCGCGGCATCTGCGCGTTCGAGACGATCGCCCTTCTTGTCGACGAGCGCCTTGGCGCGCAGCACGATGCCCGGCGTGCAGAACCCGCATTGCAACGCGCCGGTGGCGGCGAATGTGGCCGCGTAGTGATCGGCCTCCGTTGCGTCGAGACCTTCGATGGTGGTGATCGAGCGTCCGGCCGCGCGTGTGAGGGACAGTTGGCACGACACCTGTGCCTTGCCGTCGACCAGCACCGTGCAACACCCACATTGGCCGGTCGGTGAGCAGCCGTCCTTCGGCGAGGTGATGTCGAGTTCTTCGCGAAGCGCCGCGAGGAGGTGTGGATGATCAGCGCGAACTGTGACGGCCTGTCCGTTGACCGTCAGTGAGACTCGTTCCACGTGGCCATCATCCGCATCGGTTTACAGAATGTCAAGCAACCAATCGGCCTGAAACACACTGTTCACACGTTCGTCTTTACAGACTGTCAAGCTGCCGATTGCGACGGGCTACGCTGACTCCATGACCAGCGTGCGGGTCGAGTTCACTGTCGAACCGTTCGAGCCCGGGGCTCTCGGCCCACATGTGCGTGCCGCCATCGACGCGGCCGCGTTGCGCACCGGTGAAGTCGATGTTGGACCGTTCGCTTCTACCGCGGTGGCGTCGTCTCGTGATGCGGCGATGCTGGTGCACGACATTGTGCGCGCCGCGCTCGTGAACGGGGCCACCCGGGTTGCCGTCCAAGTCGAAACGGTCGAGTCATGAAGTCGGCCGCGCACCCGTTTCTTGTTGCGCTACGACCGATGGCCAGGGCGCTCGACGCCACCATTGTCACGCCGGCGCGCATGAGGCCATCCGACATACCGCTCGAATGGGAGGGTGAAATCCTCGGCGGTTTGCGCATGCCCGATCTCCAAGGCGAGTTGTGCCGCATGATCGGCCGGGTTGAACAAGAGCTCGGTGGACCGCTCGGCGAGTTGTCGCGAGAGAACAAGCAGCACGCCGTGCGGATGCTCGACGAGCGCGGCGCGTTCGCCCTGCGGAAATCAATCGACGACGTGGCCGACGCCATGGGTGTCAGCCGAATCACGATCTACAACTATCTCCACGCGGTGAGCGCGCGCACGTCGGAGCGGGTATGAGCGTTACGACTCCGGCGTCGCTACGCGAGGTCTATGCCTCGCTCGACGCCGACCCTGATGCACAGCTCCTCGCGGGTGGTACCGACTTCATGGTCGAGGCGAACTTCGGCCATCGTCGACCTTCGTCGGTGGTGGCGTTGCGCAACGTGCGCGAGCTACGCGGATGGCGGCGCGAGCACGACACGGTCATCATTGGCGGCGCTTGTACCTACCTCGAGATGCAGTCGCCAACGTTCACCATGCTGCTACCCGCGCTCGGAGCCGCAGCGCGTACGGTCGGCTCGCCACAGATCCGAAGCGTCGGCACGATCGGCGGCAATGTGGCCACGGCGTCACCCGCCGGCGACACGTTGCCGGTGCTTGCCGCGCTTGATGCGCACATCACCCTAGGGTCGTCGCGCGGTGTGCGGCGCGTCCCACTCCACGAGTTCATCATCGGTCCCAAGCGCACCACGCGCCAGCATGGCGAGGTCATTGTCGATGTTCGCGTTCCGGTACTCGATGGCCCGCAGGAGTACCTGAAGATAGGCACCCGCAACGCCATGGTCATCGCCGTTGCGGACCTTGCGCTTGTCGTCGATCGGCGAGGTCAAACCGTGCGTTGCGCCATGGGCAGCGTGGGGCCAACCGTGCTGCGTGCTCACGCGGCCGAAGCGTGGATCAACGACGAGATCGATTGGGCGGTCGGCGCCGTCACCGACACAGCCTCCACGTGCCAGCGTTTCGGTGCGCTCGTGGCGGTCGACGCGCGACCGATCGACGATCACCGTTCGACCGCCGTTTATCGCCGGCGCGGCATCGAGGTTCTTGCGACGCGCGCGCTCGGTCGTGCACTCGCCCGCCTCGGAGGTGACGCATGAGCACGATGCACTATCGGCTTCGCGTGAACGCCGGGATGCACGATGTGCGCGACGCCTACGTGACCGACAGTCTGTTGACGGTGCTGCGCGATCGCCTTGGGATGTACGGCACCAAGGGGGCATGTGAGCAAGGCGAGTGCGGATCGTGTTCCGTGCTGATCGACGGCGACCTTGTGTGCTCGTGCCTCGTTTTGGCCGCGTCGGTCATCGACGCCGACATTGTCACGGTCGAGGGGCTCGGCGACGCTGGCGTGCTCACCGATGTGCAGCAGGCATTCATCGACCAAGGTGCTGTGCAGTGTGGATTCTGCACGCCCGGTCTTGTGGTCGCAGTCGAGCACCTCCTTCGCCATGCCGCGGCGCCGAGCGAACTGGAGGTCAAAGAGGCTTTGTCGGGAAACATCTGCCGCTGCACTGGCTATGGCCGCATCTTCGCCGCAGTCGAGCAAGTGGTCGCGTTGCGAGTCGCACGATGACCACATTGGACGCGCCCGTACAGCGCAACCTCCAAGGTCGCCTCGGCGATAGCGTTGCGCGCCCCGATGGAAAGGCGAAAGTCGATGGTTCCTTCGCCTTCGCCTCCGATCTGCACGCCGGCGCGATGCTGTGGGGCAAGACGCTCCGATCGCCGCATCCTTCAGCACGCATCGTGCGCCTCGATGTGGGCGCGGCGTGGAAGATTCCCGGCGTCGCGTGCGTGATCACGGCAGACGACGTGCCCGGCAAGGCCACATACGGCTTGATCGAGAGCGATCAGCCAGTGTTCGCGCGCGACATCGTGCGCTACCACGGCGAGCCGATTTGTGCCGTTGCCGCGACCGATCCTGAAACAGCGCGCCGAGCGCTTGGCGCCATCGTTGTCGAGTACCAGGTGCTCGATCCGTTGACCGACGCGCGCGAGGCCATCGAACGCGGCTCAATCTTCAAACACCAACGCATCGTGCGCGGTGATCAGACCGTGCAGGGCGAAGTGCAAGTTGAAGGTACCTACGAGCTCGGCATGCAGGACCAAGCGTTTCTCGGCCTCGAAGCGGCGCTCGCATTGCCCGACGGCGAAGGCGGTGTTGAGCTGCACGTCGCAACGCAGTGGCTGCACGAGGACCGCAAGCAGATCGCCGCGTGCTTGGCGATCGCCGAGGACCGCGTGCGTCTGGTGTTGGGCGGTGTCGGCGGAGCGTTCGGCGCGCGTGAGGACATCAGCTTGCAGGTGCACGCGTGTTTGCTCGCGTTGCGGGCCGGTCGCCCCGTCAAGATGCAGTACGGCCGTGACGAGTCTTTCCACGGCCACGTACATCGCCATCCCGCGAAGATCTGGATGCGTCACCATGCCAACCCAGATGGTCGCCTCGTGCGGGTCGAGGCGTCATACATCTTCGACGGAGGAGCGTACGCGTCGACATCACCTGCGGTCCTGATCAACGGCGTCACGCAAGCGCAAGGCCCCTATGCGTGTGACAACGCCACCGTAGAAGGATGGGCGGTTCGTACGAACAACCCGCCGTGTGGTGCCATGCGCGGGTTCGGCGTGGTGCAAGGCTGTTTCGCTCACGAAGGCCAGATGGACAAGTTGGCCGCCGCGTGCGGTCTCGATCCGATCGAGCTGCGACTGCGGAACGCGATGAAGACCGGCGATGTCATGATCACCGGTCAGGTCATGCGAAACGTGGCACCCGTCGAGCGGCTGCTGCGCGAATGCGCGGCGCTACCGATGCCGACCGAACCCGTCGGTGGTCACGATGGCAACGTGTTGCGACTCCCTGGCGGTGCTGGGCTCACCGCCGATCTGTCGAGGGTTCGCCGTGGTGTGGGGTATGCCGCCTCGATCAAGAACCTCATGTACTCCGACGGTTTCGATGACTACTCCACGGCGCGCTGCGTCTTGGTCGATGGACACGCGACGCTGAAGTTCGCCACATCTGAGGTCGGTCAGGGCTTCGTCACCATCGCCGGCCAGATTGCACGAAGCGTGCTTGGCATCGACGACGTCGCGATCGACACGATCGATACGCAGATCGGTTCGTCCGGCTCAACGAGCGCGTCGCGTCAAACATGGATGAGCGGCGGTGCCGTGCACGCGGCGTGCGTCGAGGTACGCGAGCAGTTGCTCGCCGCGGTAGCGGCCGAAACCGGTATCGCCATCGACCACCTGGCGATCGATGGCGATGCCGTGGTCGACACATCGGGCTCGTATCGCGTGTCGGTCGTCGAACTCACCCGCGCTCGTCGCTTCGACGCCACCGCCGAGTACCACCATCCACCGACGTTTGAGCTCGATGAGGACGGGCAGGGTGACGTGCACACGGCGTTCGCGTTTGCCGTGCACCGCGCCGTCGTCGATGTCGATGTCGACCTGGGCCTTGTGCGCGTCGTGCAGATCGCGACCGCGCAGGACATCGGCGTCGCGCTCAATCCGTTGAGTGTGATCGGCCAGATCGAAGGCGGCATTGCGCAAGGTCTCGGCCTCGCCGTGATGGAGGAAATCGTGGTCGAGCGCGGCGTGGTGCGCAACGCGTCGTTCACCGACTATTTGCTGCCCACCACGCTTGATGCTCCGGACGTGGTCATTGCGTTGATCGAGGAACGCGAGCCGCTCGCTCCGCTGGGAGCGAAGGGTGTGGGCGAGTCACCCACGGTGTCGTCCACCCCTGCGATCGTGGCGGCGATACGTGCCGCGACCGGGATCGACCTTGCACGTGTGCCGGTGCGGCCCGCCGATATCGCTCTGGCCGGTTTCACCGATCGGTGACCGCCGCCGGGCCGCAGCGATGTAGAACGAGCGGCCCCGCCCGAAGAGCCCGCCGGAAGTCGCCGGTACACTTTGGCGAATGGCCTTGCACGCGGGTGTCGATCTCCGAGCCACGCGTATCGACGGCCATCGGCTCATGCAACGACTCGCGGCCCTGGGCGAGATTGGCGCTCTGCCCGGTGGCGGCAATGCGCGTCTGGCGCTCACCGATGCCGACAAGGCCGGTCGTGATCTCGTCGTCTCGTGGATGCATGAGCTCGGGCTTGAGGTGCGCGTCGATGGCATCGGCAACGTGTTCGGTCTGATGGCCGGTCGCGATGACGTAGCCCCGGTGTTGTGCGGTTCGCACATCGATACCGTGCGCACCGGTGGGTGCTTCGACGGCAACTACGGGGTTCTCGCCGGGCTCGAGGTGATCGAGACGCTGCGCGACAACGGCATCGTCACGCACCGACCTGTGGCCGTGGCGTTCTTCACCAACGAAGAAGGGGCGCGTTTTGCGCCCGACATGATGGGCAGCCTCGTGCACGCGCTCGGCATGCCTCTTGCGGACGCTCTTGATACCGTCGGGATCGACGGAGCGACGGTGGGAGAGGAGCTGCGTCGCATCGGTTACGCGGGCATCGTGCCCCTCCCCGCCGTGACCCCACATGCCTTTGTCGAATTGCACATCGAGCAGGGTCCCGTCCTCGCCAACGAAGGTGTGCGTATCGGCGTCGTCGAGAGCGTGCAGGGCATCTCCTGGCAGGAGATCACGATCATCGGCCAGTCGAACCACGCCGGCACGACCCCGATGCGATTCCGCCACGATGCCGCATACGTCGCCGCGCGCATCGTTGTTGCGGTGCGCGACATCGTGAAGACGATGGGCGGCGATCAGGTGGGTACCGTCGGCGCGGTCACGCTGCAACCGAACTTGGTCAATGTGATCGCCGCGAGCGCCCTGCTCACCGTCGACCTTCGTAACACCGACGAGTCGTTGCTGCAGCATGCCGAACGTCAACTCGCCGCCGTACTCGACTCGCTCGAAGGCGCCGAAGACGTGACGATCAGCAGACGCCCGCTGGCGCGGTTCGAGCCGGTGGTCTTTTCGCCACGAGTCGTCGACCTCATCGAGCGCACTGCGCGACAGTTCGCGCTATCGACGCGGCGGATGCCATCAGGCGCCGGCCACGACGCTCAAATGCTGTCGCGCGTGTGCCCCGCCGCGATGATCTTCGTGCCGAGCGTCGGCGGGTTGTCGCACAACCCTGCTGAGCTGACTCATCCTGACGATCTCGAAGCCGGTGCCAACGTGTTGTTGCACACCGTTCTCGCGCTAGCGAGCGAAGGCATCGAAGCGTGAGCCGCATTGTGCATATCGGTGCCGCGCAGCTCGGCCCGATCGAACGGGAGCACACCCGCGCGCAGGTGGTCGAACGCTTGCTCACCTTGCTGCGCGAAGCGCACGCACGCGGTTGCGAGCTTGTCGTATTTCCCGAACTCGCGCTCACCACGTTCTTTCCGCGATGGGCGATGACCGATCTCGATGAGATCGACTTCTTCTTCGAGCGAACGATGCCGAGCGCGTCGACGCAGCCGCTGTTCGACGAGGCGCGCCGATTGCGGGTCGGCTTCGTGTTGGGGTACGCCGAACTCACCGACGCAGGCGAGCATTTCAACACAGCGATCCTGGTCGACTGCGATGGCTCGATCGTGCATCGCTATCGCAAAGTGCACCTGCCGGGCCATGACGAATTTGAACCGTGGCGCGCGTTTCAACACTTGGAGAAGCGGTACTTCGAGGTTGGCCGTGAAGGGTTCACCGTTGCGCGTGCGTACGACGGCATCGTCGGTCTGCTCATCTGCAACGACCGCCGTTGGCCCGAGGCGTATCGCTCGCTCGGTCTGCAGGGCGTCGAGCTGATCTGCATTGGCTACAACACGCCCGTGCACAATCCGCCAGCCCCCGATCACGATCGGCTGAGCGACTTCCACAATCACCTGGTGTTGCAAAGCGGTGCGTACCAGAACGGTACGTGGGTGGTCGGTGTCGCGAAGGCCGGCGTGGAGGCGGGTGTGCCGATGATCGGCGGCACTTGCATCGTCGCGCCTACGGGCGAGATCGTCGTCCAATGTGCAACGCTCGACGACGAGTTGGTCGACGCTGCGTGCGACCTCGACGCCTGCAACAGCTACAAGGCGAGCGTGTTCAACTTCGCCCGCCACCGCGAACCCGCCGCGTATTGGCGCCTCACATCGCAAGAAGGCGCCGAGTTGCCACGGGAGTAGCGCGCCGAGCGCCGAACCCTCATTTTGGATGAAGTAGTTCGGCGACGCGGAAGGCGAGATCGAGCGATTGGCGGCTGTTGAGGCGCGGGTCGCACATGGTCTCGTATCGCTGCGCGAGGTCGAGGTCGACGATGTCGTCGGATCCGCCGAGGCATTCGGTGACGTTGTCGCCGGTGAGTTCGATGTGCACGCCGCCGGGCCACGTGCTGCACTGCTCGTGCGCGTCGAAGAAGCCTTCGATCTCGCGCATCACGGCGTCGAAGTGACGCGTCTTCTGCCCGGTTGGCGCGGTGAACGTATTGCCATGCATGGGGTCGCACGCCCAAACGACAGGATGCTCGGCATCGCGTACGGCCGTGAGTAGCGGCACGAGTGCCTCACGCACGTTGTCGGCGCCCATGCGCGTAATGAGCGTGAGTCGACCGGGAATGCGATCGGGATTGAGTGTCTCGCACAGCCCGAGCACGTCGGCAACCGTGGCCGACGGACCAACCTTGCAGCCCAAGGGGTTCATCACGCCCTTCAGGAACGCCACGTGCGCGCCGTCGAGCTGGCGGGTGCGCTCGCCGATCCACAGCATGTGCGCTGAGCAGTCGTACCACTCGTTGGTGAGCGAGTCGATGCGCGTGAGCGCTTCCTCGTAGCCGAGAATGAGCGCTTCGTGGCTGGTGAACAGATCGACGGTGTGCAGCTGCTCTTCGGTTTCGGTGGAGACGCCGCAAGCACGCATGAACCGCAACGCACGTTCGATACCGGTGGCGAGTTCCTCGTAGCGACGGCCCTCTGCGCTGGACGCGACGAATTCGCGGTTCCATGCGTGCACGCGGTTCAGGTCGGCAAAGCCACCGCGGGTGAAGGCGCGCAGCAGGTTCAAGGTCGAAGCCGAGTGGTGGTACGCATCCATGATGCGGCGCGGGTCGGGTTTGCGGGCGCCATCGGTGAATGCGATGTCGTTCACGATGTGGCCGCGGAACGATGGCAGCGAGTGACCGTCCATCATCTCGTTGGCGGTCGAGCGCGGCTTCGCATACTGACCTGCGATGCGGCCGACCTTTACGACAGGCACGCCGGCCGAGTACGTGAGCGCCACCGACATTTGCAGAATCACGCGCAACTTCTCGCGGATACTGTCGGCGCGCGTGTCGAACGACTCGGCGCAGTCGCCCGCTTGGAGAAGAAACGCCTCGCCCCGCGAAACCTTTGCCAGCTGCGCAGTCAGCGCACGAGCCTCGCCGGCAAAAACGAGCGGCGGCCACTCGGCCAAGGTCTTGATGACCCCGTCGAACTCGGCTTCGTCGGGCCACTCGGGCTGCTGCACCGGCGCGTATTCGCGCCAAATCGACGGGGACCAAGCTGCTGCGGTGGTAGCGGCGTCACTCACGGCGAAAGAATCCCTGTTCCGCAGATGGTTTGGCAAGGCAATATTGGCTGAACACACGCTGTGTTACTCGGTCGCCTTCGCCTCACGTTACTGGGTCGCCTTCGCCTCACCGCTCGTGTTCATCACACGCGGCGAGGCCGTGCCCGCGACGCGCGCACACGGCCTCAACGATATTGCGCGACGAGATCAGGCGGCGTCGATACTCGCGGCGGCGGCCTGATCACGGACAGCGCTCACCGCTCGTTTGACAAGGCGACGTGCGGCCTCGGCGGTAACCCCGAGTTCCTCGCCGACCTCGCGGTAAGAGCGCTTGCGGCCGTCGCGCAGGCCGAAGCGTTGCTCGACCGCGTAGCGGGCGCGATGGTCGAGCACGTTCAGGAGATCGGTCACCATTTGCTCTTCGACGCGATTCATGACGATCTGCTCGGGCCCGTCCTTGGCGTCGGGGAGCAGGTCGACCAGCTCGTTCGAGTCGTCGTCGCCGATCGTGCGATCAAGCGAAGTCGGGGTGGTGAGCCGATGCAGACGCGCATGCTCATCGTCGAGTTCGTCACCATCGCCCGACACCTGGCGAAGCGCGGCACGCAGGCTCGCGGAGCGATCGCCGGGAAGACGAACCAGGCTGGCCTTTTGGTCGAGGGCGCGACCGATCGCCTGGCGAATCCA
>JAYUFA010000099.1:0-6742 GCA_043738925.1 Actinomycetota bacterium | reverse complement strand
TCATGACGATGGTCGCGCTCGTCGCAGAGCGCCTCAATCATCATCCCGATTGGTCGAACGCCTGGAACAAGGTCGTGATCGACGTGACCAACCATGCGGCGGGCGGCATCACCGAGATCGACTTCGAATTGGCCGGCGCGATCGACAAGGCGCTCGGCGAAGTCTGACAACTGGCGAACAACCGGAGTGGGTCAGACGGCGATGTCGTCTTCGGCATCGTCGAGTCCTTGCGCAAGCGTGTTCCACGACAACGTGGCGCACTTGATGCGCACCGGTACCCGGGCCACCCCACGCAGAGCTTCAAGATCGCCGAGCCTGATCGCGGGATCGGGCGTTGTGTCGGCGTCGGCGCCGTCGAGGGTGCTCTCGTGGATCGACATCATGGCCTTGAAGGCACGCGTAAGCGAACGCGCTTCCTGCACGGTCTTGCCCTTGATCGCGGCTGACATCATCGATGCCGACGACTGACTGATCGAACAGCCCTGGCCGCCGATTTTCACGTCGGTGATGACGTCGCCGTCGACTTGTAGGTAGACCACGATCTCGTCGCCGCACAGTGGGTTGAAACCCTCGGTGCGGTGCGCAGGCGGCGCTGGCAGCTCGCCGCGATTGCGCGGGCTGCGGTAGTGGTCGAGAACGATTTCGCGGTAGAGGTCTTCGAGTCCGGTCATGGCATGCGTCCTGTGGGGATTCAGAAACCGAAGAATTTGGCGGCCGCGGCCAACGCATCGGCGAGCGCGTCGACATCGGATTCGTCGTTGTAGAGATACAGCGAAGCGCGGGCAGTTGCACCGATGCCGAGCTTTCGCATCAGCGGCTTGGCGCAGTGATGACCCGCACGTACACAAACCCCGTGGTCGTCGAGCACCTGCGAGATGTCGTGTGGGTGCAAATCTCCGAAGCCGAAGGAGAACACCGCGCCGCGTTCGCTCGGTTCGGACGGGCCGTAGATGGTGATGCCGTCGCCGAAGCGCCCCTTGAGGGTGCGCAGGGTGTATGCCGCGAGCTCGATCTCGTGTTGGCGAATGGCCGGCATGCCGATGCCGTTCAGGTAGTCGATAGCAGCGCCGAAGCCGATGATTTCGGCGATGGCGGGCGTACCGGCTTCGAACTTCCACGGCAGCTCGGCCGCGGTGAATCCGTCGAGGGTGACGTCACGGATCATGCCGCCGCCGCCGAGGAACGGTGGCATGGCATCGAGGAGCGCTTCACGGCCGTAGAGCACACCGACACCGGTGGGGCCACACATCTTGTGCGCGCTGAATGCCAAGAAGTCGGCGCCCAGTTCGGTGACGTCGCACGGCAGATGTGGCACGTACTGGCACGCATCGAGGCACACCACCGCGCCGGCCGCGTGCGCGATGTCGGCGATACGACGCACCGGTATGACGGTGCCGAGCACGTTCGACATCGCGCTGATGCTCACCATTTTCGCGCCATCGACCATCTCGGCGAGGTCATCGAGAACGAGGTGGCCCGATGCGTCAACGGGGATGAACCGCAGCTCGATGCCGAGTTCGGTGCGGAGCTGCTGCCACGGCACGATGTTCGAGTGATGCTCGAGCTCGGTGAGTACTACCACGTCACCGTTGCGCAAGTTGGAGCGACCCCAGCTGTGCGCCACGAGGTTCAGTGCTTCGGTCGCGTTACGTACAAAAACTATTTCGGCGCATGATGCCGCGCCGATGAACAAGCGCACCTTCTCGCGGGCTGCCTCCAGCGCGTTGGTGGCTTGCTCGGCGATGCCGAAGACGCCACGGTGCACGTTGGCGTTGTAGTTCTCGTAGTAGTCGGTGATCGCGTCGATCACCTGGCGCGGCTTTTGCGATGTTGCCGCCGAGTCGATGTAGACCAGCGGCTTACCGTTGAAATCGCGAGCGAGGAGCGGGAAGTCTTTCTTGATCGCAGCAACGTCGAGGCTCATGTTCCTCCGTTCGCGTTGGAGCATTGGTTCACGCGGGCACCTCGCGGCGCCACGCTTCGTAGCCGTCTTGTTCGAGCTGAGTGGCGAGTTCTATGCCGCCACTGGCAACGATGCGACCATCGACCAGGATGTGCACCTTGTCGGGCGCCAGTTCATCGAGCAGCCGTTGGTAGTGCGTGATCAACAACACGCCGAGTTCGGGTCGATCGTGGCGAACCTCTTGCACACCTTTCGCCACGATGCGCAGTGCGTCGATATCGAGCCCGCTGTCGGTTTCGTCGAGGATGGCCATCGCAGGCTCAAGGATGGCGAGTTGCAGGATCTCGTTGCGCTTCTTCTCGCCGCCCGAGAATCCTTCGTTGAGATAGCGATCGGCGAACGAGCTGTCGAGCCCGAGTCGCTTCATCCAATCCATGATCGACAATCGCAGCTCGAGGATCGAAAGGTCGATGCCCTTGCGTGCCGAGAGTGCCTGGCGCAAGAAGTTGATCACCGACACTCCGGGGATCTCCTGCGGATACTGGAAGGCGAGGAACATGCCCGCTTTGCCGCGGATGTCGGGACCCCAGGACGTGATGTCGTCGCCGCGATAGTGCACCGAACCCTGCGTGACCGTGATGTCGGGACTGCCCATGAGCACGTTGGCGAGCGTGGACTTGCCGGCGCCGTTCGGGCCCATCATTGCGTGGACCTCGCCGGGCATGACCACGAGATCGACACCCTTCAAGATCGCGACGTCGCCCGCCGCGGCATGGAGATCTCGTACCTCGAACAGCGGTGTCGCCATGCAGGGGAGTCTACGCATCCTCGTAGAATTACCACTACAGCCGTAGGAGTAATTCACAGACAAGAGGATCGACGGTCGTCGAGTGTGAGGGCTCGGCAACACGATTGCCGTGTCCTCACGGGCGCTGGGTGCCAGTGTGCGTCAGCCGTTCGCTGCCGTTGACGTCATCGAAACCGAGGGGCGATTCAGGGTCTCTACCTTCGCACTCATGGAACGCAGAGACTTTCTTCGACTTGCCGGAATCGGTGTGGCCGTACCGGCCGCGGGCGCGGTGCTCGCGGCGTGCGGCGGATCATCGAGCACGACATCACCCGCGACGACAACCGCCGCGTCGTCGTCGCCAGCCTCTACGGCGGCGCCGACAACGACGGCATCGACCAAGCCGATTCGCAAGGTGAAGCTCGGCTTCATCGCGTTGACCGACTGCGCATCGCTGGTGCTTGCGAAGGAACTCGGCTACTTCACGGCGCGCAACCTCGACGTCACCCTCGAAAAGCAAGCGTCGTGGCCGGCGCTGCGCGACGCGTTGGTCAACGGTCAGATTGACGGCGCGCACTGCTTGTACAGCATGCCGGCCGCGCTCGCGAGCATCGGTAACCAGCCCGATCATCCGCTGCGTATCGCGATGATGCTCAACCGCAACGGCCAGGCGATCACGCTGAACGCAAAGGACTTCGACGGCGTCGGCTACGGCGACCTCGCTGGTCTCAAGGCCAAGCTCGAAGCAAAGCCCGACAAGCTCGCGATGACCTATCCCGGTGGCACGCACGATCTTTGGTTGCGCTACGTGTTGAAGGCTGCGAAGTACGAGCCGAAGGCCGATCAGGTGATCCCGATCCCGCCACCACAAATGGTCGCGAACATGACCGCAGGAACGATGAGCGGCTATTGCGTCGGCGAACCGTGGAACGCGAAGGCCGTGACAGACAACGTCGGCTTCACGTTCATCACATCGCAGGACATCTGGCAGGACCACCCCGAGAAGGCGTTGGTGGTTGGAGCGAAGCTCACCGCCGATGTTGACACGCTCGGCGACGTGATGGCCGCGGTGCTGCAAGCAGGCAAGTGGCTCGACGAGCCCGAGAACCGCAAGAAGGCGGCGACCACCCTTGCTGCGGAGAGTTACGTAAACACGCCGGCCGCGAATATCGAAGGACGTCTGACCGGCAAGTACGACCTCGGGGGGAAGCTCGGCTCGAAGGACTTCGCCGGCCGCCAGATGCAGTTCTTCCAAGGCGGCACGGTCAACGCGCCGAAGCGTTCACACACCATCTGGGCGCTCGCCCAATATCAGCGCTTCGGATTGTTGAAGGCTGCACCCGACTACACCGTGCTGGCCGACAAGCTCGTGCTGCGCACGTTGTACGAGAAGGTCGCCAAGGCGGAGGGTATCGCCGTGGCCGATGACGACATGAAGCCCTTCACCGTGCAGCTCGACAACACCACGTTCGATCCAACCAAGCCAGCTACGGAGGCCTCGCGCGCATGACACCGACTGTTCTCTCCCGACGCATCAAAGAAACGAACGACAACGCAGACGGCCATGCCGCGACGCCCGCCGCGATCTCCTACGGCGCGGATGCGCACAGCGACGCACTGTCGGTGGCGCCGGGCGGAGTGATGACTCCAACCGTGATGTCGGTGCACGCTGTCGATCGATCTCGCAAGCGGCGCACCGTGAAGGCATTGCTGAGCGTCGCG
This sequence comes from Actinomycetota bacterium, assembly GCA_043738925.1. Taxonomy (GTDB): domain Bacteria; phylum Actinomycetota; class Acidimicrobiia; order Acidimicrobiales; family WLNW01; genus WLNW01. The sequence continues at coordinate 2,330 of JAYUFA010000099.1, read as the reverse complement.
TCAACCAGCGGTTGGGCACTCATCGGCTTCGCCTTGTTCGGGGTTGCCTGGCAGATCGTCGCGGTTCGCGCCGGGCGTGTACCGACGCCCGGCGATACGTTCAATGAGCTGCAGACGTTGCTCGGACGCTCGTTCTCGACGAGCACCACTCACGGCACGGGCATCGGTCTGCAACTGTGGTCGTCACTCGGTCGCGTGTTCCAAGGCTTTGGGCTCGCTGCGTTGTTCGGTGTGCCGATCGGTCTGCTCATCGGCAGCAGCAAACGCGGATGGAAGATGTTCAACCCGCTCGTGCAGTTGCTGCGGCCGGTGTCGCCACTCGCGTGGTTTCCGATTTGGCTCGTCGTCTTCAAGGACGCGCCGAAGGCCGCCGTGTTCGTGATCTTCATCACCGCGCTGTGGCCCATCGTGCTCAACACGGCAGCCGGCGCCCAGTCAGTGCCCCTTGACCACCGCAACGTGGCGCGGGTGTTCCGCTTCGGGCGCTTCGCGTACCTGCGGCACGTTCTCGTTCCGAACGCGTTGCCGAGCATTCTGATCGGGCTGCGCACCTCGATGGGTGTCGCGTGGATGGTGATCGTCGCGGTCGAGATGCTCTCGGGCGGCCACGGCATTGGCTTCTACGTGTGGGATGCGTACAACGCGTCGAACTTGGCCGGTGTGACATCGGCAATCGTCCTCATCGGCATCGTCGGGCTTGCGCTCGACGCCGGCTTCGTACGTCTTGGTCGCGCTCTCGCGATCGAGGCCTGACGCACACCTCGGAGATCGACCATGGCACTCGAGATCAACAATCTCTATCGAACCTTTCACGGCAAAGCCGGCGACCAGCACGTGTTGCGCGGCCTCGACCTCACGATCGAGCCTGGGCAATTCGTGGCCGTGATCGGTCATTCCGGCTGCGGGAAGTCGACGCTGCTGAATCTGATCGCCGGACTCGATCAACCGGACCACGGAAGTATCTCGCTCGACGGTCGCGCGGTTGACGGCCCGGGTCCGGATCGTGCGGTCGTCTTCCAGAACTTCTCCCTGCTGCCACGCATGAACCTGCTTTGGAACGTGCGGACCGCGGTGCTCGCCTCGCGACCCGAATGGGGTCGGGTGCAGGTGTGGGCCGACAGCGAGTATTGCCTGCGTCGCGCAGGGCTATGGGAGCACCGGTTCAAGAAGCCGGCGCAGGTCTCGGGCGGCATGAAGCAACGCGCTGCGGTGGCCCGCGCCTTCGCGGTTCAGCCGCGTGTGTTGCTGCTCGACGAACCGTTCGGAGCGCTCGACGCCCTCACCCGCGCCACGTTGCAGGACGAGTTGATCGCGCTGTGGTCGGGTGACTCCGAAACGGAAATCGTGGTCATGGTCACGCATGCAGTGGACGAGGCCGTTCTGCTTGCTGATCGGATCGTCGTGCTGGGCAATCCTCCGGGACCGTCGATTGTCGACATCATCGACGTCGACCTACCGAGGCCGCGCGATCGGCGGGCGCTCGTCGGCGACCCGGCATATCGACGCGTACACGACGACCTGCTCGAGCTGCTGGAAGCACCGCAGGTCGCATAGAGGATGCGCCGATAGGCGCATCCGACCCAGCAACACCCGTCGTCTCGGTCTCACACGTCACAGCGATGTGGGGGGAACGAACCCCGTTCGTGATGTGCAGGAAACCTGCCCGAAATATTGTGGCGGCACGCTTTGGTAGTGATCAACGGACCGCTCACCGGGCTCAGCATCGGCGTCACCGCTGACCGCCGCGCCGATGAGCAGATCGAGTTGTTGCAGCGACGCGGCGCGGCCGTCGTGCACGGTCGCACGATTCGAACGTTGCCTGTCGATGCCGACCAAGCACTGCGCGGCGTCACGCAACGCCTCTTGGATCAACCGCCCCAGTTCCTCATCGCCAACACCGGCATCGGCGTGCGTTCGTGGTTCGTGGCTGCCGAAAGTTGGGGCATCGGCGACGCGCTCATCGACGCGCTGAGCGACACGCAGGTATTCGCGCGCGGTCCGAAAGCCGCGGCTGCTACGCACGCCGTCGGCCTCCAAGTTACGTGCCGAGCCGCATCCGAACGCCTCGACGAGGTGGTCGAGTTGTTGCTCGCTGAATCGATCAGCGGCGCGACGATCGCGTATCAAGAGCATGGCGACGAGGCCCCAGGTTTGGTAGCGCGACTCGAAGCCGCCGGCGCGCAGGTGGTGCGTGTGCCGATCTACCGGTGGATCGTTCCGGCGGATACAGGGCCCGCGGTGCGTCTCATCGAAGCTGTGCTCGAACGACGGTTGCAGGCGGTGACCTTCACGTGTGCCCCGGCGATCCGCAACATGTTTGCCATCGCCGC
>JAYUFA010000098.1:0-17900 GCA_043738925.1 Actinomycetota bacterium | reverse complement strand
GCGGGGAGTGGCGGGGAGTGGCGCAGCGCAGCCTGTCGTGATCAATGTCGAACCGCCCGCGCAAAGGGCATACGCGAGCGTCAACACCTTGTGACCCGGGCGTGCGCCACCGACCCGACCATCGAGCCGCACCGTCGCGTCGATCAACGCCTCCACCCCGAGTCGTTCAGACACGGTCGCGACCGACAAGAGCCCCGCGTTCGCGACCACATTCGGGTCCTCGAAGATCGCCCCGATCCAGTCAAGCGACTGCGACACCCGCGTCACCGAAAAGTCTCCTCGCCGGTCGAACAACGCGGCGCCAAAAACCAACACCGTCCCAGTCCAAGGGCCTCTCAGGCCGATACGCGACCTCCCCCACACCCAAGCAATCGGTAGATCGAGGCTGAACGGCGCATCCTCTACGGGGGCCCACGAAATGGATCGTCAGGAGCGAGACCCGCCCGGGCATACGCCGACTTGATGCCGGTCATGTCGACCGTGTCGGGATGAGTAAACACCCAGAACTGATCAGACAGCACGGCATCAAGCACGGCGTCCGCGACCACGCTCGGTCCGATGCCCCACGATGCCGTCGTAGCCGCAAACGTCTGCACGCTCGCCACATCACCGGTCGCGTGGGCGAACAACGGCGTGTCGACATACGCCGGCGTCAACAGCGACACGCCGACGCCTGTACCGCGCAGCTCGCGGTACAAGTTCTCGGTGAGCGCGACGACCGCATGCTTGGTCGCGTCGTAAACGGCGAGGTCGTTACCGCAAAGGAAGCCTGCCATCGACGCCGTGTTCACGATGTGCCCCTCGCGTTGCGCGACAAGCAACGGACCGAACGCTAGCACGCCGTGGACGACACCGAGAAGGTTTACGTCGACAACGCGGCGCCAATCGGCCGGCGCGGTGTCGAGGATGCGACCTGCGTGGGCGATACCCGCGTTGTTGCATAGTACGTGAGCAACTCCGAATCGTTCGAGCACGGTGTCGCGGAGCGCGTCGACCGACGCCGGGTCGGCAACGTCCACGGAGACAGCGATCGCGGTGTCGCCGGCCAAGCTCGCCGCCACTTCGACGGCACGGTCGTGATCACGATCCGCGACAGCGACACGCATCCCCCGCTGCGCGAATGCCGTGGCCATCGCGCTACCGATGCCCGACGCGGCGCCGGTGACGACCGCGACCTTGCCCGCGAGATCGTGCACGATCAGTGCTCGGGCGACGCGGCAACGCCGACAGGTAGCGGCTCTCCACCCATCACCAGCACACGTCGAGCGAAGCGCCAGCGGCCGTCGGTGCCGCGCTCGAGGTCGTCGTGATAGCGCCCGATGGTGGCGTTCGCGATCGATCCGTCTGCCATGGTGGCGAGGGCGGTGAGATCGGTCCATGCACGCGCATGCTCGTCGTCGAGTAGGTCCATCACCGGTTGCAACACCACGTGCTTACCGGGCGTGGGCGCTTGCATGCCGCCGATCTCGCGCACGATCTCATCGCGGCCGACATAGACACGGCCCCACACCGCGAACGTGGCGTCGAGCGCGAATAGCTCGCCCCATGGCGCGAGTCGCTTGTCGTCGAGCAATTGTCCGTAGATGGCGATAAGACGCCGAATAGCTTCGTAGTGCTCGATCATGGTGCCCCCACTCGGCGCGTTACTGCGTGATCGCGCCTTTCTCGGCGCCCTGGGCAAGCTTCGCGTACTTTGCGAGGAAACCCTTTGGATAGCGCGCGGGCGGCACCACCCAGCCTTCACGACGGAACAGCAATTCGGCCTCGTCGACCAGCACGTCGAGGCGCTTGTTGGGCACATCAACGCGAATGATGTCGCCGTCACGGATGAAGGCGATCGGCCCCCCGTCGACGGCTTCAGGCGCAACGTGGCCGATACAGAAGCCCCACGTGCCGCCGCTGAAACGACCGTCGGTGATGAGCGCGCAGTCACCACCACGACCAGCGCCCTTCAACGCGCCGGTGACGGCGAGCATCTCACGCATGCCCGGCCCGCCCTTCGGGCCCTCGTAGCGAATCACGATCACCGTGCCCGGCTGCATTGAGCCACTAAGGATCGCGTCCATGGCGCCATCCTCACCGTCGAACACGCGCGCCGGGCCTTCGAACACCCGTTGCGCGTGCGATAGGCCGGCCACCTTCACGACCGAGCCGAGCGGCGCGAGCGAACCAGTGAGCACGTTGATGCCACCCTCGAAATCAATGGCGTTGTCGAGACGATGCACGACCACGCCATCGGGCGCGGGCGGATCGATCTCCGCGAGGTTCTCGGCCATGGTCTTACCGGTCACGGTCATCACGTCGCCGTGCAACAGGCCCGCATCGAGAAGGTGCTTCATTACGACCGGCACGCCACCGACCCGGTCGAGGTCGATCATGTGAAACTTTCCACCCGGCTTCAAGTCGGCGATGTGCGGCACACGATCAGCAATGCGGTTGAAGTCGTCGAGCGTGAGTTCGACCTCGGCCTCGTAGGCGATGGCCAGCAGATGTAGCACCGCGTTCGTCGATCCGCCGAGCGCGTTGACCACCGCGATCGCGTTCTCGAAAGCCTTCTTGGTCATGATGTCGCGCGGGCGAATGCCGCGACGCAGCAACTCGACCACGGCTTTGCCGGATTCGTACGCGATGTCGTCGCGGCGACGATCGGGCGCCACCGGCGACGCGCTGCCGGGCAACGACATGCCGAGGGCCTCACCGACCGCGGCCATCGTGTTCGCGGTGAACATGCCCGCGCACGAGCCTTCGCTCGGGCACGCCTTGCGTTCGATGTCATGCAGTTCGTCCTCGGTGATCGAACCCATTGCGCACGCGCCGACCGCCTCGAATACCGACACGATGTCGAGCACCGTGCCGTTGTGGTTGCCCGGCAGGATCGACCCGCCGTAGACGAACACCGCGGGCAGGTTCAATCGAGCAGCGGCCATCAACATGCCGGGCAGCGACTTGTCGCACCCGGCGAAGGTGACCATGCCGTCGAGACGCTCGCTGTGCATCACACATTCGACGGAGTCGGCGATGATCTCGCGTGACACCAGCGAGCCGCGCATGCCTTCGTGGCCCATCGAGATGCCGTCACTCACCGCGATGGTGGTGAACTCGAGCGGAAAACCGCCGGCCGCACGAACGCCTTCCTTCGACCGTTTCGCCAGGCGGTCGAGCGACAGGTTGCACGGCGTGACCTCGTTCCACGACGACGCCACACCGATCTGGGCCTTGTCCCAATCGTCGTCGGTCATACCGACCGCACGCAGCATTGCCCGCGCAGGAGCCTTGCGGAACCCCTCGGTCACGTCGGTCGAACGAATCTTCACGGGATGCTCATCCATGCCTCCACGATATGGGATGCGTCGGGACCAGGCAGCCTCGTGACGCGCTTCTCACCGGGGGGCCTCACCACCTGGATCACCGATCCTCGGCAAGTAGCCTTCGGAGTCGCGCGGATAGGTGAAGCGATCAAAGGGGACGCTGTGGGACGCATGGACGGCAAGGTGGCGCTCATCTCGGGCGGCGCCAAAGGTCAGGGTGAGGCCGAGGCGCGTCGTTTCGTCGCCGAAGGTGCACGCGTTGTTCTCGGCGATGTGCTTGACGCCGAGGGTGCCGCGGTCGCGGCTTCCATCGGCGAAGGTGCGATGTTCGTCCACCTCGACGTGACCAGCGAAGCCGACTGGCAGGGCGCCGTGGCCAGCGCAGTCGATAGGTTCGGCGCGCTCAACGTGCTCATCAACAATGCCGGCATCATCCGCTTCGGGATGATGGTCGACATCTCGCTCGACGACTACATGAGCGTGATCAACGTCAACCAGATCGGCTGCTGGCTTGGCATGCGTGCCGCAGCACCGGCGATGACCGCCAGCGGCGGCGGTTCCATCATCAACGTCTCGTCGATGAACGGCATCATCCCCGGTGGCGGCATCATGTCGTACGTCGCGAGCAAGTTCGCGATCCGAGGCATGACCAAAGCTGCAGCGCTCGAACTCGCGGCGAGCAACATTCGCGTCAACTCGATTCACCCCGGCGCCATCGACACCGACATGGCCCGCGCCGGTCTCGCCGCTGCGGGCGCGAATCCGCTCGCGCATCTGCCGATCAGCCGTGTGGGGCTGCCCGAGGAAGTCGCGAGCATGGCGGTGTTCCTCGCGTCCGATGAGTCGTCTTACTCGACCGGCAGCGAGTTCGTCATCGACGGCGGCTGGCTGATCACCCCAGCCCTGTGAGCGAGTTCGTCGAACTCGCGGACGATGACGGTCGCACACGATGGCGGCTCGACGCGACGTTTCTGCGTTCGAACTGGACGTGCATTTGGGGCCAAGGCTGCCAAGGCATTCACGACGAGCTCCGTCCCGAGTTGCACGACGGCTGCTGTTCCGTCGGCGTCGAACTGATCGACGAGGAAGAAGCGATGACCATCGCTGCACTCGGCGCCACGCTCGATGAGCGTCTGTTCGAACATGCTGGTCACGCGCCTCTCGTCGAACAGCGTCCGAACGGAGATTGGCACACGCTCGTGGTCGACGGCGCGTGCGTGTTCTTCAATCGACCGGGCTTCGCGGGCGGCGTCGGCTGCGCGCTGCATCTCGCGGCGATCGACGAGGGCGACGATCCCATCGACTGGAAGCCGCAGACATGTACCCGCATGCCGATCCGCGTCGATGAAGTCGAGACGGAGACGGGCGTCGAACTGACCGTGCGCGCGTGGCGACGCGACGACTGGGGCCCCGACGGTGAAACGATGGCGTGGTGGTGCACCGGGGCAGCGGAGGCCTACCGCGGCGACGACGCGGTGATCGCCAGCTTGGGGAGCGAACTGCGTGTGCTGATGGGCGACACCATGTACGACCGCGCCGTCGAGGAACTGCGCAAGAAAGCGTGAGCTCAAGCGCCTCGGGCAAGCGAACTGGCTGGCAGAGGCTCCTCCCCACTCCCTTCGGTGGCTCCACATTGGAGGCCAACGCTTGTACGGTGAACGGATGGCCGTGACTCACCTTGGCGGCACGGTCATCACCGGCGAAGACGTACGCAAGACGTGGGGGCGCACGTCGGTGCACGACGGCCTCACCTTCCGAGTCGAGCCGGGCATCACGGCGCTGCTCGGCGCCAACGGCTCCGGCAAGACCACGCTGCTCGGCATGATCCTCGGTTTGCACAAGCCCGACTCGGGCTCGCTGCGCGTGTTCGGGCTCGACCCGAGCACCGCGGGCCCGGCAATCCGCGGCGCGATCGGCTATTCCCCCGAGCATCACACATTGCCGCCCGACGTGCGGGCCCACGACCTCGTACGCCACATCGCCGAGTTGCACGGTCTACCCAATCGCGACGCCACCAACCGCGCGAGCGACGCGCTCTGGGCCGTGGGTCTTGGCGAAGAACGCTTCCGGCCGATCGGCACCATGTCGACCGGGCAACGCCAACGCGTCAAGCTCGCGCAAGCCATTGCGCACGATCCGGCGCTCGTACTGCTCGATGAGCCCACCGACGGTCTCGACCCGGTGCAGCGCGACCAGATGCTCGACCTCATCCGGCGCTGCGGCACCGAGTTCGGGATCAACATCTTGCTGTCGTCACATCTGCTCGAAGAGGTCGAGCGTGTGTGCGACGCGGTTGTCATTCTCGGCTCGGGCCGTGTGGTTGCGAACGGCACGATCGACGAGCTACGCGGCGGTGGAACGGGTGTCGTCGTCGAGGTCGACGAACGAGCTGTCGAAGTGGCCGCACTGTTGCAACAACGCGGCCTCACCGTGCAGGTCGATCACAACACGATCACCATCGACAGCGACGACGAGCTGGTGCTCGACATCGTGCGAGACGCCGTCGCCAAAGTGGGAACCGGCCTCCGTCGGCTGCACCCGCGTCGTCTCACGCTCGAAGAAGTATTCCTCGGCGTCGCGCTCACCGACGCCATGAGCGGTGCAGCGTCGAGCTCACTCGGTGCTGCCGACTCCAGAGAGCGAGCCCGCAATGGCTGAGACCGCACGCATCTTGGAACGCGGCTACCGCGCGTATGAAGGCGAACGCGGCGGCGTGGGCGCGGCCATGCGCACCACCATGAAGCACAGCGTCCAACGGTCGCTCGGCATCAAGCGCACGGTGTGGCAGAAAGTGCTGCCGGTGCTGTCGATCCTGCTCGCCTACATCCCAGCGATCGTGTTCGTCGGCATTGCAGCGCTCACTGATCGCTTCCAACTGCGCCGTGACGTCGGACCCACCTACGCGGGCTACTACGGCTTCGTGTCGGCGGCCATCCTCGTGTTCATCGCGTTCGTCGCGCCCGAGATCCTCTGTACCGATCGACGCAGCGGCATGCTCGGTCTGTACATGGCGTCGCCGCTCAATCGCAATACCTACCTGCTGGCCAAGACCGGTGCGGTGATGTTCATCCTGTCGATCGTCACGACGGGGCCGGTGCTCCTGGTGCTCATCGGCAAGACGATCCTCGGTCACGGCCCGCATGGCGTCGACGGTTGGTTCCTCACCTTGGCGCGGGTGCTCCTGAGTGGCCTCGCGATCTCCGCGCTGCACACATCGTTGTCACTCGCCGTGTCGAGCCTCACCTCACGCCGCGCCGTCGCGTCCGCTGCCATCGTCACGCTGCTGGTCGCGAGTTCGGCCGCGGTCGACTCGATCGTCAACTCTGGCGGCTCGACCAACCTGCGCGCGCTGCATTTGTTCGGCCTGCCGTTCCAGTTGGTGTATCGCATCTACAACGAGCGTTGGGTCGACGGAGGAAAGTTCGACAACATCTCGACCTGGCTGCTCGTCGTAGCCAATATCGGCTGGACCGTTTTCTTCTCGATCATCGTGTGGTGGCGCTACCGCAAGTTGACGGTGACCAAGTGAACGCTGCCATCCCGCCGCCGTCGCCGTCGCCGACACCTCCTCCCCCGCCCCCACCTCCTCCCACCGGGCTGCCCAGCAGTGTCAACGCGCCGCCACCCATTGCCGCGGCTCCGCCGGACGCGCTTGTCGTCGCCGAGAACGTGTCGAAGTGGTTCGGCGACCTCGTCGCGGTTTCCGATGTGAGCTTTCATGTGAGCCCCGGCGTCACCGCGTTGCTGGGTCCCAACGGTGCCGGCAAGTCGACCATGATGCGGATGCTGTGCGGTCTCACGGCGCCGTCGATCGGCAGTATTCGCGTGCTCGACCGCGACCCTCGGCACGACCTCGAAGTGACACGCCGCATCGGGATCGTCCCCCAGCAAGAGGGCATCTTCGAGATGCTCAGCGCGTTCGAATTCGTGAGGCTCGCGGCGATCCTGCATGACCTCCCCGACCCTGACGGTGCGGCTGCGCACGCGCTGTCGATCGTCGAACTCGATCCCACCGACACACGCAGGCTGCCGACCTACTCCAAGGGCATGCGTCAACGCGTGAAACTCGCGCAAGCCATCGTGCACGACCCTGCAGTGATCGTGCTCGACGAGCCACTCACCGGTCTCGATCCGCGACAGCGACTGCACATGATCGACCTCGTGCATGAACTCGGAGCGCACGGCCGCGCCGTGATCGTGTCGAGTCATGTACTCGAAGAAGTCGAACGCTTCGGTTCACGTGTGCTTGTGATCGCGCAAGGGCGCCTCGCCGCGGTCGGTGACTTTCACGCCATTCGCGACCTGATGGACGATCGGCCGCTGCGCATTCGGGTGCGCACCGACAAGCCACGCGAGCTAGCGAGTCGGCTGATGTGGGGCGACACAGCGGTCGGTGTCAGCGTCGACGGCGAAGGCAACGTCATCGTCGACACCGTTGAGGTCACCCGGTTCCGACGTGCCATCGCGCCGCTCGCACAAGAACTCGGCGCACGTCTCTATGAAGTCGCGCCGCTGGACGACGACCTCGAAAGCGTGTTCCGCTATCTCGTCGATCCGGCTGCGCAAGGAACACGACGATGAAGCAGTTCAAGGCGCTCTATTCGCTCATCCTGCGCAGTATCGCCACGCGCGGTCGCCTCGCCGCGCTCGGTGCCCTCGGCGTGCTCGGCATGGTGGTTGGTGCGGCCATCGGAGCGAAGACCGTGCGCGACGGCGCGCAGTTCGTCAACCTCTTCGGCCTCACCGTCACGGTGCCACTCACCACCTTGGTGTTCGCGTCGGCGGCGTTGGGCGACATCATCGACGATGGCACGATGGTCTATCTCTGGTTGCGCCCGGTGCCACGATTCCGCATCGTCGCGGCAGCAGCAGCGGCCACGCTCACGATTGTGCTCCCGCTCGTGGTCCTGCCGCTGGTGATCGCTGCGGGGCTCACCGGCGCGGGCAGCAAGGTCGTGATTGGCGCCGCGTTGTCTGCGTCGTTCGGCGTGCTCGCATACACCGGCGTATTCGTCATGCTGGGCGTTCGGGTGAAGCGCTCGCTCGTGTGGGGACTGTTGTACATCTTCATCTGGGAAGGGTTCGTCGCGAACGCGGGCAAGACGGCGAGCCGGTTGGCCATACGCGCGTACACGCGCTCGATCCTGTCGGACATAGCGCTGCCGCCGCCCTTTCAACCACTGCGGCTAGCGACGATCTCTCCGTTCTACTCCTACGTGATCCCGGTGGTCGTACTCATCGCCACCATCGCGTACACCACTCGGCGGATGCAGCTCCAAGACGTAGCGTGAGATCGCGCACCGTGTCGGGTGATGCGCGCGCGTATGACCGCGAGATTCTGCGGCTCGGGGTACCGGCGTTCGGTGCACTCATCGCCGAGCCGCTGTACGTACTCACCGATACGGCCATCGTGGGCCATCTCGGCACCACCCAGCTCGGCGCGTTGGCTGCTGCTTCGGCAGTGCTGTTGTCGGGGTATTCGATCTGTATCTTCCTCGCGTACGGCACCACCGCCGCGGTCGCCCGGCTGATCGGCGCGGGCGAGCACCGCCGTGCCGCGCACGAAGCGGTCCAGGGCGTCTGGCTCGCGTTGTTGCTCGGTGTGCTGCTGGCGATCGTCGGCGCATTTCTCGGTCGACGGGCGCTCGATCTGTTCGGCAATGACCCTGCAGTGCGCGCCGCCGCATGGGTTTATCTGCGGGCGAGCTTGCCCGGCATTCCCGCGGCACTCGTGATGCTCGCCGGCGTCGGCTACCTGCGCGGCTTGCAGCAGACCAGTCGGCCGCTGGTGGTCGCGGTCGGTACCGCGGTGCTCAACCTGGTGCTGGAGATCGTATGGGTCTACGGCTTCCACGGTGGCCTCCGTGCATCAGCGCTCGCGACGGTGGGCGCGCAGTGGGTCGGCGCTGCGGTGTATCTGCGCTGGATCTCGCGTGCGGTCGCGCAGCACCACGTGCGACTCGGGCCCGACTTCGCGACCATTCGATCGCTGGCGCGCGTCGGTGTGCACTTGTTCATTCGCACGGTCGCGTTGCGCGGTGCGTTCGTGGTGATCACCGTCGCGGCCGCGCATCTCGGCACGGTGCAACTCGCGGCGCACGAGATCGGCTTTCAGATCATGTTCCTGCTCGCGCTCGCACTTGACTCCGTCGCCATCGCAGGCCAGGCCATCGTGGGTCGGCTGCTCGGTAGTGGCGACGCAATCGCGGCGTATCGCGCGTCGCGCCGCATGATCGGCTGGGCCACGGTCCTCGGCGTGCTCATGGCCGGCGTGGTGCTCATGGTGCGCTCGCCGGTGACCCACGTGTTCACCGCCGACCCGCGTGTACGCACACTCGCCACGTTCGTGCTGCTTCACGTTGCCGTACTGCAACCGTTGAACGGCGCGTTGTTCGCGCTGGACGGCATTCTGATCGGCGCGGGCGATCAACGCTACCTGGCTTACACCATGCCGGCGGCGACGTTCGTGCTCTGCGTTGCGGTCAGCATCGTTTGGCGCAACCACGCCGGGCTTGGTTGGTTGTGGTTCGCGGTCGAGTTGTTCATGGCCGCGCGATTGATCGCGCTAGTGGCCCGGTTTCGCACCGACCACTGGCGCGTCGTCGGCACCGCGCGCAGCTGACGCAGCGTTCACTCCAGTGCTTGGCGAGAGAAGCCACTTGGCTCCTTTCCCGCGAGAAGCCACCCGGCGATGGCGGCTGCGAGCGGTAGGCCAAACGCGAGCGACGCGAGGTTCGCGACGGGAACGGGTACAAGCTTTCCAAGTCGCGCGTGGTACGCCGCAACCAGGGCTGCATACGCGGCGCTCATGCCGATCAGCACCCCGAGAACCGCGAGCGTCGCGGCCGTCGTCGCGGTTAGCGCCCGTCGCGTTGCCGGTGCTGCGCCGACCGCGGTGAGGGTCCGCAGGTCGCGGACCGCTTCGCCGCGGATGAGCCCGACCGCCATCGCCACGATGGCGAGCGCGAGCACCGAGCCAACCGCAGTGGCGCCGTTGCGCAGTGTCGCCAGGCCATCCTGCTGTGAACGGACTTCGACGGCGAGCCCGACTGTCGCGGCGGCGGACCGCGCGGCTCGAATCTCGGCGCTCGTCAGCGCTTTGGGCGATTCGACGATCCACGCCGCGCGGACGGGGACCCATCCATAGCGTTGCATCGCTGCGGACGTGACCAGCGAGTGGGGTGCGGAGCGATAGGTCGGCAGGTCGACGCGTTGCGACGCGGTGCCACTCAGATCGGGTCGATGAGACGTGTCGACCAACAGCAACGACACGACACGCGACGTGAGGACATCGATGCTGGGGTCGATGGTGAGGTCCCCGAGCCCGTATTTGGTCAGAACCTGGGGCGTGGCCACGTACGGGAAACTGTCGAACTGGAGCGAGTGCGGGCCCGTTTGGATTCCCAACGAGATGGGCTCGGGGGCCGTGGTTGAGGCGCTCCGGTCGGAGTTGAACGCGACATCGAGCGGCACCGCACTCGTGCCCACGCCCAGCGACGCGACGATGGTCGCTGTCTGCTGATCGAGCTGCGCCCGATCGGCGTCGGTCTGGTTGGGGTCGATCCCCGTATGTGGATCGCCCACCTGCACCAGCAATTCGTGTGACGAGAGATTTCCTACATCGCTTCGATCAACGCTGGCGGACGCGACCCCCACGACACCAACTGCGATGCCGAGGCCAAGGCCGACCGCCGCGAGCGAAGCGGCAGCACGAGACTGGTAACGCGCCAGCTCACGCATCGCGATCCGCGGCGCGACCGGCAGGCGACGAGCGATTGCACCCAACGAGCGGACGGCCGCCGGCGCGGCGAACACCGTGGCGAACACCACGCCGAAGAGTCCCGGGATCAGAAAATACGGGTGTACGTGCTTGCTGGTCGCTTGAGCGGCCGCGATTCCGCCCAGTCCGGCGGCGAGGACGACGACAGCAACGAATATCGATCGCCGCACCGGCTTCGGCCGCGCCGGCCGCCCCGACAACGCCGCCATCACGGGTAACCGCGAGACGGTACGCGCCGGCCACCAGGCTGCGGCAGTGGCCACGACGATGGCCAAGACGACGACGAGGCCGATCAGCGTCCACGGCACGTCGAAGCGGTCGATGCGGTGGTTCGCGGCCGATTCGACAGCCGGCGCCGCGAGCAACCAGCCGCCCAAACCGACACCCAGGCCGACGAGAGCAGCAACGATGCCGACGATCACGCCGTTCGCGATCATCACGAGCCGCACGTGGCGGTCGCTCGCCCCGTTCGCCGCGAGCAAACCGAGTTGGCGTTGGCGACGTTGGGCGATGACCACGAAGCCCGACGCAGCGATCAACCCGACCAGCGACATCGCCAACGTCGACGCGGCGAGCACGGTCGCCGCCACGGCCTTCTTGGCCGATTCCACACGATCGATGCGCAGCGGGACGCCATTGAGTCCACCAGCCGGCAAGACGCCCGGGAGACTATCGAGATGGATGAGCAGAGCGTAGGTGCGCGGCGCCGCCAATGAGCCGGGGGAGACGAGCACGAACGAATCGCGCAGGTCCGCCGGATTCTCGACCAGACCAACCAGCGTGAGGCTTTCGCCGCCCACCGAAATCCTCGCTCCGAGCGTCGCCCCGAAAAGTTCCGCTGCGGTCTTCGTAAGTGCCACCTCGCCAGCGCTGGTGGGGTACCGACCGTCGCGTAGCGCCAGCATGGGCGAGCCGTACAGACCAGAGGGCGATTGGTCGCGGACGTCGATCGGCCGGATCGATCCCGGCGGGACGACCGTCGTATGAGCAATCACCTCGAGCGGACCGAAGCGCACCCGGGCCGCGTCGATGCCGGCCAGAGCCTGTGCCGCATCGCCGGCCTCGAGATGCACCGCCGCGTTTGCCTTGCCGTACCGTCCCGCCGAATCGGACGCCGCATTGACCGCAACGGCTGAGCCGGCCACCGCAGCGGCCACGGCAACGCTCAACAACGCGAGCACCAACAGCTGCTGGCGCCACTCTCGCCGGAAAAGCCGAAGCGCCCATCGCAGCACCGCGTGGCGTCCTGCACGTCCGCCGTTCACAACGGCCGGCCGGCTGGCGAGGCGAGGAGGCTCTCGGGGCCAGGCGCCGCTCCGGTCTGATCGACGAGACGGCCGTCTCGCAGGAACACGACGCGATCGGCCCACGAAGCCAGGCGCGCCTCATGAGTGACCACCACACCGCCCGCGCCACGGTGGCACGTCTCGCGCAACAAGCGCATGACGGCCTCGCCGTTGACCGAATCGAGCGCACCGGTAGGTTCGTCGGCCAGGAGCAGCTGCCGTTCACCGACCACGGCTCGCGCGATCGCCACTCGTTGTCGCTCACCGCCGGACAAGTCATCGGCAAAGTGCTCGGAGCGGTCGCGGACGCCCAAGTAATCGAGTGCGTCGAGCGCGGCCGTCCGTGCCTGACCCGCGCTCATCCCATCGAGTTCGAGCGGCATGGCGACGTTCTCCGCTGCGGTGAGCCCGGCCAGGAGGTTGAAGTCTTGGAAGACAAAGCCGATAGACCTCCGCCGGAGCTGCGCTCGCCGCCTCGGGGACATCCCAGCGAGCGCCATACCCTCGACGAGTACGTCTCCGCTCGTCGCCTCCTCGAGGCTGCCGGCGATGGTGAGCAAGCTGCTTTTGCCTGACCCGCTTGGCCCCATGATCGCGACGAGCTCTCCCTTGTTGACCGTCAGATCGACATCGCGAAGCGCATGCACGACGTTTGCCCCTTCGCCGTAGAGCTTCGACACCCCGCGCATCTGCAGGACGGCGGTCATGACTGGGCGCCCAGGGGACGAGCCGACCGCTGTGCGGCCCCCAGGAACGAGTGCGATGGTGCGACAGCTGCGTCCGCGGCGGCCACGACCCGCACGGACATGGCTGCGCCGGCGAGGCGGATTTCGGCGATGTCGAGCCAACGCACGGCGCCTTCGAGCCGAAACAACTCCGCGTCGACGACGAGAGCGAGCGCGACGTCACCGTCAGCTGCATCAGCCTTCACCGCCGTATATCGCTGCATCTGCTCGACGAGATGGCGCCGGTGCACCTGAATCACGTCGCCTATCGCAACGCCCGAAACCTGTGTTGCCACCAGGACCTTGATGAGCAGTTCGTCACGTGGCGGCTGCCCCTCGTCCAACGGCGTGTTCAGCCAGGCGAGCAGCTCATCGCGTCCGGGGTCGGTGATCCGGTACCCCTTCTTCGGGCCCTCGTCCGCGCCCTCCGAAGCAACGAGCCCGTCGCGTTCCAGACGCTGCAACGTGGTGTACACCTGACCGACGTTCAGAGGCCACACCTCGCCGGTGCGAGCCTCGAATTCGTGCCTCAGCTGCAAACCGTATTTCGGGCCCTCGCTCAGCAGCGCAAGCAGGGCATGGCGGACACTCATCGCCCCGACAGATCGGTAGGGTCATCATCAGTATCGTCGTTGTCGAACATACTGAGTATGATACTCAGTATGTTACGGCCGTCAAGCGCGGTTGATACGTCTTGGCCGAGCGCCGTCTGCCCTACTTCTTGGCGAAGCCGGAGCAGTTCTTCGTGGCCCACACCTGGATGTTGTCGGTGGCTTTCGTGAACGTGGCCGCGTCGAGCGCCTCGATCGCCTTCGGATCGGCCTTCGCGGCCTTGTCGTAGCTATAGGCGTTTGCCTTCAACGCTGTGTTGGCCGCGGTGAACGTGGCTGCAACCGTTGCGAGATCAGCCTTGAGGTCGGTCGGCGGCGTGCCGCTCACGGCGGCCAGCGCTGTCTCAGCCGCGGTGAACGTGGCCTGAATCGCCTTGGTGTCGTCAGCCTTGTCGCTGATGCCCGCCAACGCCTGCACCGGCGCGACGACACCACAGAACGTCTTTGCCGCGGCGGATGTGTCTTTGCCTCCGCTGCTCGAACCGCACGCGGCGAGCGCAGGAACGACCAACAGGGCAACAGCAAGAACTCGGGTACGCATGGGGAAGCCTCCAAGTAGGTGATGACCGCGCGTTCGGTTGTGCCCGCGCATGATGATGCCCGACACGGGCTCAACCACGAGCGCGCGCCGCGAGAAGCTCGGCCACGGTGCGCCCATCCGCTTTGCCTTGCGTGGCCTTCATGATGTGCCCGGTGAAGAAGCCGGCGAGCTTCTTACGCGCCTTGTCTTCGGCCGCCACGAAGTCGGACCAGTCACGGGGATACGCGGCGATGATGCCGTCGACCACTGACTCGAGCGCGCCGACATCCATCGCCTTGAACCCCTTGGCGTCGGCGATGTCCTTCGCCGTGCCACCGCCGATGAGCATCGCGGCAAGTACCTGTTTGGCCTGCGTTGCCGTGAGCTCGCCGTTGATCTCCATCGCGATGAGCTCCGCGAAAGCCGAGGGTGCAAGCGCGATCGGCTCGTCGGGCGGCAGGTCGTTCTCGACCCGCACCACGGTCTTGTTGGGATCGGCACCCAACCCGATAGCAGCAACGATGAAGTCGTCGTGACCGCGGTCGACCACCAGTGCAACGTCGGCAGGCGCGGTCGAGGTCAGCTCGGCCAAACGAGCTCGCCGCTCGGCCGGCAACATCGGCAGCGCCGCATCAATACGCGCGATGTCGTCGTTCGTTGGCACGAGTGGCAACAGATCGGGCTCGTCGAAGTAGCGATAGTCGTCGCTGTTCTCTTTCGACCGACCGGCGCGCGTGCGACCGTGCTCCTCATCCCAATGTCGTGTCTCCTGATGTGGCTTGTCGCCGTCGTCGTAGAGCTGGATGTGGCGCTTGGCCTCGTAGTCGATGGCACGGCCGACCGATCGAATCGAGTTGATGTTCTTGATCTCGCAGCGCGTGCGAAAGCCCGGCTCACCAACCGGGCGCACCGACACGTTCGCGTCGACGCGCATCGATCCCTCTTCCATCTTCGCGTCAGACACACCGAGCGCGAGCACGATCTTGCGCAACTCGTCGACGTAGGCCTTCGCGTGCTCCGCCGTGCGAATGTCGGGCTCGCTGACGATCTCGACCAGTGGCACGCCAGCGCGGTTGTAGTCGACCAACGAGGACGACGCACCGTGAATGCGACCGTCGCTGCCCTGATGCGACGACTTGCCAGTGTCCTCTTCGAGGTGCGCACGCGTGATGCCGACCACCATGCCGTCGGGCAGCTCAAGGCGCCCGTCGGTGTTCGTGGGCTTGTCGTACTGCGTGGTCTGATAATCCTTCGGCATGTCGGGATAGAAGTAGTTCTTGCGCGCGAACACCGAGGGGTTCACCGTGCACTGCAACGCGCGACCGAGCCGCATCGCGTACTCGACCGCAGTGGCGTTCACCGTGGGCATCGAGCCGGGCAAACCAAGACAGGTTGGGCACACGTTGGTGTTCGGCTCGTTACCGAACTCGTTACGGCAGCCGCAAAACATCTTGGTGGCCGTGGCAAGTTCGCAATGCACCTCGAGCCCCACGATGAGCTCCCACCCGGGCGCGAACTCGATGACCGCATCCGTCTTTGGCATCACGGGTTCTCCCTCATCGCCGCTTCGAGCACGGCTGCGGCACGGAACATCGTCGGCTCGCCCTGAAGCGGTGCCAACAACTGCACACCGACCGGCATGGCGTCTTCGCCAACTCCAAACGGCACCGACATCGCCGGCTGCCCGGCCAGGTTCGACGGGATCGTGCACACGTCGTTCAAGTACATCGTGAGCGGATCGGCGGTCTTCGCGCCGAGTGCGAACGCCGTCGTCGGCGAAGTCGGCGAGAGCAACAGATCGAAGGACTCGTACGCTTTCGCGAAGTCGTTGATGATCAACGTGCGCACTTTCTGCGCCTTGCCGTAGTACGCGTCGTAGTAGCCGGCCGACAACGCGTACGTGCCGAGCATGATGCGCCGCTTCACTTCTGCACCGAAGCCCGCTGTACGCGATGCCTCGAACATGTCAGACATATTGGCGGCGTCGACGCGCAACCCGTAGCGCACGCCGTCGTAACGAGCCAGGTTGCTCGACGCCTCGGCGGGCGCGATCAAGTAGTACGCGCTGAGGCCATAGATCGCGGCTGGCACGGTTGCCGTGTCGATCGTGGCACCCGCCTTCTCCAACACGCGCGCGGCCTCGTGCAGACGCGCGAGCACGTCGGGCGCGATGCCATCGCCCGCCAGTTCGCTGATGATGCCGATGCGTAGACCGGCGACGCCACGGTCGAGTACGTCGACGAGCGACGGCGCTGGTTCGGGAATCGATGTGGCATCGAGCGGATCGTGTCCGCCGATCACTTCGAGCAGCAGCGCGGCGTCGTGCACGGTGTTGGCGAACGGGCCGATCTGATCGAGCGACGACGCGAACGCCACCAACCCGTAGCGCGACACCGCTCCGTAGGTGGGCTTGACGCCGACGACACCGCACAACGACGCCGGTTGCCGAATGGAGCCGCCCGTATCGCTACCGAGCGCTAGCGGAGCGAAGCCGGCGGCGACCGCAGCAGCGGAGCCGCCTGACGAGCCACCCGGCACGCGCGTCAGGTCGTGTGGATTGCGCGTTGGACCAAAGGCCGAGTTCTCGGTGGAGCTGCCCATCGCGAACTCGTCGAGGTTGGTCTTGCCCACAATGATCGCCCCGGCGCGACGCAAGCGTTCGACCACCGTTGCGTCATAGGGCGGGAGCCAACCTTCGAGGATGCGCGACGAGCACGTCGTAGCGATGCCGCGCGTGCACATGTTGTCCTTGAGCGCGACAGGTACGCCGGCGAGACGCCCGGGGTCATCGCCGGCTGCGACACGCGCATCGATCGCGTCGGCCGCTGCAAGCGCTTCGTCGCGCAACACAAGGTTGAACGCATGGATGTCGTGCTCGCGAGCGGCGATCTGCGCAAGGTGCGCTTCGGTAACCGAACGAGCGGTGCGCGCACCCGAGCGAACGTCGGCCGCTATCGCCGCGGCCGTGCCGTTATCCGTGGCCGCGCTCACGGCTCCTCCCCCAGAATTGACGGCACACGAAACTGACCGGCCTCGACCGATGGCGCCGACGCAAGCACTTCGGCCCGATCGATCGACGGCCGAACGATGTCGGCACGCATCACGTTGCGCAGCGGCAGCGGATGCGCCGTCGGTTCGATGCCGGTGACATCGAGCGCTTCGACATCAGCAGCATGTGCAAGCACGGCCGCGAGCTGCCCGGTGAACTGATCGAGCTCATCCTCGGTGAGGCGAAGACGCGCGAGCCGAGCGACATGCGCGACGTCGTCGCGCGAGATGGGCTGGGACATAGGCCAGCATCGTATTGCCCACTCGTGGTCAACCGGCCCCACCGGTTGCCGGAAACAGCGATGGCCACAGTCGCGGCGCTACCCTCCGCTCGTGGCCAAGTCGACGAAACACGAGTTCCTGTCACCGGGCTGGATCGCCGCGGTCGAAATCATCCGCGACGATGTCGCGGCGCGCGCTCCCGCACCGCCGATGACCTTTCGGGCCAACGTGATCGTCACTGACGCACCCTTTGCCGAGCCCGAGATCCGCGGACACATCGACACGTCGCTCGGGCTCGGTATCTCCACCGGCCACCTCGACCAAGCCGACTTCACCGCCAGCCTCGACTATGCGACCGCGAAGGCGCTCTTCGTCGGCCAAGATCCGCAGGCGGTGCTGC
>JAYUFA010000097.1:0-6747 GCA_043738925.1 Actinomycetota bacterium | reverse complement strand
ACGAATCGCACGTCGAGATGGATGGTGCCTGGGCGCTGAACGAGGCCTGGCACCGATTGATGCTCGGCGACATCGAGACCGCCTTTGTGATCGGCTCGGGGAAGTCGTCGCCGGGGACGCCTCGCCACGTCTTCCCACTGCAGACCGATCCGTATACGGCGGCACCGCTCGGGCTCGACTACATATCGATCGCTGGCTTGCAGGCCAACGCGTTGATCAACGCCGGCAAGGCCACCGAGCGCGACTTCGCTGAGGTGGTCTCGCGCAGTCGGCGCAACGCGCTGGCGAACCCGAACGCTCAGCTGGCCAGCGATCACAGCGTCGATGAGTTGATGGCAAAGCCGTACTACTCATCACCGCTGCGGCTGCACGACGTGCCACCGATCAGCGACGGTGCGGCAGCAATGATCATCGCCCGCGGAAAGCGAGCCCTCGAGCTCACCGACAAGCCGGTCTGGATCCGCGGGCTCGATCATCGCATCGAGTCGCATCATCTCGGACTGCGCGATTTGTCGGTGTCAACGTCGGCGAAGTTGGCGGGCGAGAAGGCCGGTGTGCACGACGGGCCGATCGACGTGGCCGAGCTGATGGTCAACTTCAGCCACGAAGAGATCATCCTGCGCGAAGCGCTCGGTCTTCAGGACCATCGCAACGTCAATCCATCCGGCGGACCGCTATCCGGTCACCCAGTCATGGCCACGGGCCTCGTGCGGATCATCGAGGTCGCACGGCGCATCATCGACGGTGAGGCGCGCCGCGGTGTCGCCCACGCGTCGAGCGGTCCCGCGCTGCAACAGAACCTCGTGTGCGTGCTCGAAGGGGGCGACTGACATGGCCAAGCCTTGTGCCGTGATCGGCATCGGTCAGACGAAGTACAAGTCAAAGCGCATCGATGTGTCGCTCGAAGGTCTCGTTCGTGAAGCTGCGCGACGCGCGTTGGCCGACGCCGAGCTGACGTTCAACGACATCGATGCGATCGTGGTCGGCAAAGCCCCCGACGCGCTCGAGGGCGTGATGATGCCCGAGCTGTCGCTGGCCGACGCGCTCGGTGCGGTTGGCAAGCCCATTCATCGTGTGCACACCGCCGGGTCGGTGGGCGCGTCTACGGCGATCTCGGGGGCAAATCTCATCGAGTCCGGTCGCTACGAGCGGGTCTTGGTCGTGTGCTACGAGAAGCAGTCCGAAGGCAATGCCACGTGGGCGTTGTCCGGCGGTCGTTCGGGCGGCCAGGGCGCGGGCGGTTCCTTCGCTCCGTGGATTCGCACCTACATCAGTCGCTCGGGTGCGCCTGAGCACATCGGCTGGAAGGTGGCGGTCAAGGATCGCCTGAACGCGTTGAAGAACCCGTACGCGCATCTGCACTTGCAGGACATCTCGATCGAAAAGGTCAGGGAGTCCCCGATGCTGTGGGACCCGTTGCACTATCTCGAATCGTGCCCGTCGTCTGACGGCGCGGCGGCGATCGTGCTCGGTAGCGAGGCCGCGGTGAAGAAGTCGCCGAACAAGCCGGCGTGGGTCATCGCGCATGCGAAGCGCACCGAGTTCGGGCAGTTCCCCGGCCGCGACACCGTGTACATCCAGGCGGGTGTCGACTGCGCGACCGAGTTGTACCGCAAGGCCGGTATCACGAACCCGCGCAAGCAGATCGACTGCGCGGAGATCTACGTGCCGTTCTCGTGGTACGAGCCGATGTGGCTCGAGGGTCACCTCATCTCCGAGTTCAACGAGGGCTGGAAGATGACCGACTCAGGGGCTACCGAGATCGGTGGCGACTTCCCGGTGAACATGTCGGGCGGCGTCCTGTCGTCGAACCCCATCGGCGCGTCGGGGCTGATCCGTTGCCTTGAGGCGGCGAACCAGGTGCGCGGCACCGCGGGCGACTATCAAGTGGACGGTGCGAAGGTTGCCCTGGGTCACGCCTACGGTGGCGCAGCGCAGTACTTCGCCATGTGGATCGTGAGCTCCGAGCTGAACCCCGTGTTCAAGTAGGCGATGGCTGATGGGCATCTGTGACGGTCGCGTCGTCATCATCACTGGGGCTGGTCGGGGTCTCGGGCGCGCTCATGCGCTCGAGTTCGCCGCGGAGGGTGCGGCGGTCGTCGTCAACGATCTCGGCGTCGAGCGGGACGGCACCGGCGGTGGCGCTTCAGGGCCCGCCCATGAGGTGGTCGAGGAGATCGTGGCGATGGGGGGCCAAGCCATCGCCAACGGCGCCGATGTTGCCGACTGGGCGCAGGTCGAGGCGCTCGTACAGCAGACGCTCACGGTGTTCGGTCACATCGACACGCTGGTGTGCAACGCAGGCTTCCTCCGCGACCGCATGCTCGTCAACATGAGCGAGGCCGAGTGGGACGCGATCATGCGCGTGCACCTCAAGGGCCATTTCGTTCCGTCGCGGTTGGTGATGGGCTGGTGGCGCGATCAACACAAGGCAGGCACCCCCGTTACGGGTCGGCTGGTCAACACGTCCTCCGGCGCGGGGTTGATGGGTTCGATCGGTCAGGGCAACTACGCGGCAGCGAAGGCGGGCATCGCCGCCCTGACTATTCAGCAAGGCGCTGAGTGGGGTCGCTATGGCGTGCGAGTCAATGCCATTGCCCCCGATGCGCGTACCCGCATGACCGAAGGCGTCTTTGACGATATGGCCGCGCCGGCCGAGGGTGCGTTCGATGCGAAGGACCCCGCAAACGCATCGCCGCTCGTCGTGTGGCTCGGTTCGGATGCCTGCGATGTCACCGGCCAAGTGTTCGAGATTGTCGGCGGCAAGCTCAACGCCTGCGACGGTTGGCGCCACGGCTACCCGGTCGATATCGGCCGCAAGTTCATTCCTGAAGAGGTGGGTGCTGCAGTGCATGAGTCGCTTGCCAAGACCGAGGCGCCCGCGCCGGTGTATGGCGCATGAACTTCGACGATTCACCCGAGGAGCTCGCGTTTCGGGCCGAGGTCAGAGCCTTCCTGTCCGCACATGCAAAGCTGAAGGAGAAGGGTTCGCTCGCGGCTTCTTTCTACGGGCAGGTGCCGTCGGCTGCGAGCGAGTTGGCGCATGTCGACGAGTGCAAGGCGTGGCAGCGCATCAAGTACGACAACGGCTGGGCGGGGATCACGTGGCCCCGCGAGTTCGGCGGCCGCGGCGGCACCGCGGTGCAGCAGGGCATCTTTCAGCAGGAAGAGGCCGCCTACGATGTCGGCACCGGTGTGTTCTCGGTGGGTATTGGCATGGCCGGCCCCACGTTGATCACACACGGCACCGAAGAACAGAAGTCGCGCTATCTCGATCTGATGCTGCAAGGCGTCGAGGTGTGGTGCCAGCTGTTCTCTGAGCCGAACGCGGGTAGCGATCTCGCGGGGCTGCGCACCACCGCGGTGCGCGATGGCGACGAGTGGGTGATCAACGGCCAGAAGGTCTGGAACTCCGGCGCTCACTACAGCGACTTGGGGATCCTGCTCACTCGCAGCGACGCCGACGCGCCCAAGCACCGCGGCATCACGTACTTCGTCGTTGACATGCGCACGCCAGGCATCGACGTTCGCCCGCTGAAGCAGATCACCGGTGCGGCGCACTTCAACGAGGTGTTCCTCACCGATGTGCGCATTCCGCACGAGAACATCATCGGTGCGCCCAACGCCGGGTGGGGCCCGATCCTCACCACGTTGGCGAACGAGCGCACATTGATCGGCGGCTCACAGTCGCAGGTGTCGATCGACGATTTCGTCGATTTGGCGCGGCACTTCGATGTGGCGACCGATCCGGTGATCCGTCAGGAACTGGCGCGTCAATACGCGTACTTGCAGACGATTCGGTATATGGCCTATCGGGCGCAAACCGCGGCATCGAAGGGTGTGGCCCCCGGCCCCGAAAGTTCGGTCCTGAAGCTCGCCGCGACCCGGCGCCTCACGCACGCGGGCGACCTCGTGATGGCGATGTCGGGTGCCGCGGGCATGCTGGCTGCTACCGATGCGTACATGGGCGGGTTCTGGCAGCAGCAGTTCCTCAACCAGTGGATGAGCAAGATCGGCGGCGGTACCGATCAAGTGCAGCGCAACATCGTGGGCGAGAACGTGCTCGGGCTGCCGAGCGAGCCTCGCGTCGACAAGAACATCCCGTT
The DNA here is from genome assembly GCA_043738925.1 of Actinomycetota bacterium. Classification (GTDB taxonomy): domain Bacteria; phylum Actinomycetota; class Acidimicrobiia; order Acidimicrobiales; family WLNW01; genus WLNW01. Next base: position 2,641 of record JAYUFA010000097.1, on the reverse strand, counting down.
CCGCGACATCCCCACGTAGGAGCCCAAGCCGAAGGCTGGGGCGACCCAGACGTGCAGTTCAGCGAATACGGTGCACGCGGCTTGCGACCGATGTGCCACGAGGTCGCAACATCGCCGAGGAGGCAGACATGAAGTTCTCGATGATCTTCGAGGCGCAAATGGCGTTTCCGACACGGGCGAACGAGCAGCAGTGCATTCGTGACTGTGTCGATCAGGCGGTGCTTGCCGAGCAGGTCGGGTTCGATCGTATATGGGCCGTCGAGCACCACAGTCTGAAGTGGTACGCACACATGTCGGCCCCGGAAATCTTCCTTACGTGGGTGGCGGCGCGCACCGAGCGCATCCGGATCGGTCACGGCGTGGTGTGCATGCCATTCGGGTACAACCATCCGCTGCGCGCCGCCGAGCGCATCGCCATGCTCGACGTGTTGTCAAACGGTCGTCTCGATGTCGGCGCGGGCCGAGGCGCGACGATCCAGGAGATGTCAGCGTTCGGTGTGCGTCCGGAGGACACGTACGCGCAACTCGAAGAGTCGCTGCGCATCATTGCGAACTGTTGGCGTGAGGACGAGTTCGAGTGGCACGGTTCACTCGACATCGCACCGCACCCAATCCTGCCGCGGCCGGTGCAAGACCCACACCCGCCGCTGTACATGGCGTGCACGAAGAAGGAAACGGTGAAGCTCGCGGCCGAACTCGGTGTGGGCGCGCTGGTGCTTGGCTTCGCGGGCGCAAGCGAGATTCGTGAGATGCGTGAGATTTACGACCGGACGATCGCGACGCGTACGGACGAGCGGTTTGTGAGCGATCATCCCAACGACTGGTTCTCGGCGTTGTGTCCGACCGTGATCCTCGACGACCGTGACAAGGCGTACAAGTACGGTGCCCGGGCGCAGCGGTTCTTCGCCGAGGCGATCATGCACTGGAACCTCGGTACACCGCCGCCGAACCCAGGCACCCACGATGAGGACACGGCGCAGCTCATCGAACTGGCGAAGAGCAATGTGGTCGCGAAGATCAGCGAGATGCAGATTCCGCTGAGTCCGAACGCGACGAGCACGTTCAACATTGAGCACGCCTACGGCAACGCCGAGGATGCGATCCGCTACGTCGAGGAACTCGAAAAGGTCGGCGCCGACGAGATCATGTGCATGATTCAGATGGGCACGCTGCCACAAGACGTGATGCTCGAGACGATCCAACAGTTCGGCGACAAGGTCATCCCGCATTTTCGTTCGAAGGGCTGATCGGACCGACCAGCCGTATCAGCTCAGCGAGCGGGAGTCGGCGGCTACTGTCTGCACCACGCAATGAAGGGAGCGCGACCGTATGCGCCACATGAAGATTCTCGTCGCGGAACTCGTGGGCACGCTGATCCTCGTGCTCGGTGGTCCGGGTAGCGCCATTCTCGCCGGCCGCGGTATTGGCACCGCCGGCGTGGCGCTTTCGTTCGGTTTGGCGATGCTTGTTGCGGTGTACGCGGTCGGTCCAGTTTCGGGCGCCCACATCAATCCTGCGGTGACGCTGGCGATGTGGCTGATGCGCAAGACCGAAACGGCGAAGGTGCCCTACTACATTGTCGGTCAGTTACTCGGTGCCGCGGCCGGTGGCGTGGTCATTTATGCGATCGCCAATGATCTGAACGGCTTCGAAGCGAAGAACAACTTCGCCGCGAATGGCTGGGGTGACTTCTCGCCGGCCGGCTACGGCTTCTCGGCGATGGTCATCGTCGAGATCTTGTTCACCGCGTTGTTCGTCTTCGCAGTGTTGAGCACCACGCATCGATCGTTTCCGGCCATGCAATCGGGTTTGGTCGTCGGCCTGACGTACGCATTGATCCACCTGGTGACGATCCCGATCGACAACACCTCGGTGAACCCCGCGCGCAGCTTCGCCACCGCCATCTTTGCGGGTACCGACGCCATGAAGCAGCTGTGGGCGTTCATCGTGTTCCCGCTGGTCGGCGCGTTCGTCGGCGTGCTTGCGTGGGTCGCGGTCGACGACGCCACTCTTGAGGACACGATGTTCGGTGACGTGATCGACGAGGTCGAGCACCTCGTGCACGAGATCGGCTGACGCCGGGCTCCGCTACCAGCGGTCCCAGTGCGTTACGAGGTCGATTGGTTCGCGTACGGCCTCGCGGAACGGATCGCCGATCACGTAACCGAACGGGATGAGTGCCACCTGCATCACCTCGGCATAGGGAATGCCGAGAATGGACGCCGCTTCCTCTTCGAGCGCCAGGTGCACGGTGGTCCACACGCTGCCAATACCCCGTGCTCGCGCCGCCAACATGAAGCTCCATGCTGCGGGGATCACTGAGCCGACGTGGCTGGCCGTAGCCATGCGCCACGGCCCGTCCGTGCGTCCGCTAATGCACGGGATCAACATTCCCGGAGCGCGTTGGATGTGGTCGAAGAACCAATACGCCGAACTGTTGACGCGTGCGGTCTGTGCCTCATAGGTCGCGGCATTGACCGGATCGATGCGCGTCAACGCTCGCGCGTCTGACTGCGCGGCCGCAACGGCCCGGCGGTACAAGTCGCCGATCGCGTTGCGTTGGGTCTCGTCGGTGATGACCACGAAATGCCAGTTCTGGCGGTTTGATCCCGTGGGTGCCTGAACGGCGATCTCGAGACAC
>JAYUFA010000096.1:0-2562 GCA_043738925.1 Actinomycetota bacterium | reverse complement strand
TCGTCTTTCCCATCACCGGCATGTGGCAGATCAGCGAACCCAGCACGGTCGTTGACGACGTTGCCCATCAGGTGTTGCACGGAATGATCAGCCCAGGCCAGTGCAGCCAGCCGCGGCTGCCGCAATCCGGCGAACAGCTGCTCGTCGTATCGCCGCCTATAGCGCAGCTGCTCGCAGCGGCATTTCCCGACGTCGCCGATCTGCAATGCGCGCTGTTCGACACCGTGCGCATCCCCATGGCGTGGGTGCCGCAGTACAAGCGCGACGCGACACGCGCCCGACTCGATGAGCTTGCCATCGGGTGGCGCGACGATCTCGTGCCGTTGGCCGAAGGTCCTGAGTCGTTCGTCGTCGTCGTGGCCGGTGGCGATGCCGGCGTGCAATCGATGGGCATGTCGACGCTCACGCTGAGCCGGTCGGCGATGTCGTTGGTACTCCCATGAGCGCGCTCGAGATCGAGCTGCCCGAGGTGTACGACTTCTGGCGTACCACGCATGGCATCGGTCCGGTGGCTGCGTGGGACGGGCGTTCCGTACTGTGGTGGGCCACCACCACGCCGATTGGTCCGGGCACCCTACGACTCAGCCTTGTCGCGGCGCGCACGGTGCATGCCGACGCGTGGGGCGACGGTGCCGAATGGATGCTCGCGCAGACGCGGCGCGTGCTCGGGCTCGATGACGACCCTGCGTCGTTCGCTCCCGCGGCGGGTTTTGTGCACGATCTCGCCCGCCGTGCGGCGGGCGTGTATCTGCCACGTACTGACCGCGTACACGAAGCACTGGTCGCGGCGATCCTCGGCCAGAAGGTGCAAAGCGATGCGGCGCGTCACTCGCTGCGCCAATTGGCACGGCGTTTCGGCGCGCCAGCCCCGGGTCCGCGCGAGTTGCAACTCGTGCCCAACCCGGCCGCGTTCGCGCGGCTCGACTACTCGGCGTTTCATCCGTGCAATGTCGAACGCGCCCGCGCCGAACGAATCCTCACCGTGTCGCGTCGCGCGGCCTGGGTCGAGTCGCGCACCACCGCCGAGGAGTTGCAGCTGTTGTCCGGGGTCGGCCCGTGGACCGCGGCGATCACGGCGGCGTCGGCGTGGGGTGACCCTGACGCGGTCGCGCTCGGCGACTACCACTTGCCCAACACGGTGTGCTGGGCGTTGGCTCGCGAGCCGCGGGGCGACGATGCGCGCATGGTCGAACTGCTCGAGCCGTACCGCCCACACCGCGGACGCGTCGTGCAGCTCCTCCTTGACGCCCACATCAGCGCGCCCAAGCATGGCCCCCGCTTGTCGGTCTCCGACTTCCGTCGCCGATGATCGAGACAACCCTTCGGCGCATCCCCTATGCGTTGAGCACACCGGCAATCGGCTTGGGTTTGGTCGGCAACACCCGCGCCGCGTCTATGCCGAACCAGTGCTCGGCGAGCGTGGCGTAGTACTCCTCCAATGTCGTGGTGGCGCGTAGGTTGTCCGACGCGTCGAGGTCGGTGAGTGACAGCGGTGCGCCATGCAGGCCGGCCGTCACCGGCCCCATCAACAGTGCGCACGACGCGGTGCCGTGGTCGGTGCCGCTGTTGTTCTCCTTGGCGCGTCGTCCGAACTCGCTCGTCGTTGCGATGAGTACCGATTCGGTGAGACCGCGATTTCCGAGGTCATCAGCGAACGCGGTCAGCGACTCGGCGAGCTCGCGCATCAGTTGGTCGTGCGTTCCACGCTGGTTTGTGTGTGTGTCGAAGCCGCCAAGTTGCGCGTGCACCACGCGCACACCCGCGTGCGCGCCGATGAGTGTCGCCGCGAGCCTGAGCTGGTCACCGATGTTCGATGCTGGATATGCGGGGCGTTCGCTCGCGGCCGGCGGCTCGCCGATCTCGCCCAGCACGCCCGCGAACGCGAGCGCGCGCTCGACGCCCGTTCGGGCATGCACCGCGGCGCTCGACTCACTTGCCGCACCGGCCAGCTCGCCATACCCCTGCCGGAGGTTGCGAAACCAAGGCTCCGTCGATGTCAGCCACTGCAGCTCGTTCAGCGACGGCAGCCCAATGGTCACGGCGTTGTCCGACAACAAGGCGGGTGTCGCTCCGGCGAGCGAGACCCCCGTCACCGGCGCGCCGACGTCGAGTGCATCACAGACTCGACCGAGGAACCCGGTGGCCAAAGCCTGCTTGCCGGTGACGTCGCCTGTCCACCAACGCGCGCTCATCTCGAAATGCGATCCGCTGGCGTCGGGGGCGCCAACTCCCTGCAGCACGGCAAGACGCGGCGCGCACACCGCAAGGTTCGGATGGAAGCCGAACGTGTCGTCGATGCGGACCACATCTTTCTCGTCGATCGCGGTGCTCTTGCGCAGCGTGCGATACGCCGAGGCGCCGTAGGGAACGACGGTCGACAAACCGTCGTTGCCCCCCGCGAGCTCGATCACCACGAGTACGCGAGACGCAGTCGCACTCGCTCTTATCGCTCGCCCGTCGAGCGCGTGCGGTCGAAACGCTGCCTCGCCCCGCGTGTCCTGCCCGCTCGATGCGCGGCCGGTGGCGAACGCATTGCCGATGAGTCGTAACCCCAGCAGACTC
>JAYUFA010000095.1:0-17932 GCA_043738925.1 Actinomycetota bacterium | reverse complement strand
GTCAACGCTGGCGGTGCCCCCGCTTCGCGCGCGACGGTCAACGCTGGCGGTGCCCCCGCTTCGCGCGCGACGGTCAACGCGGGCGGTGCCCCCGCTTCGCGCGCGACGGTCAACGCGGGCGGTGCCCCCGCTCCGCGCACATCCGGGCCACAATGAGCGGGTGCACATCTCCGCGAAGGCCGAATACGCAGTGCGCGCACTGCTCGTGATGGCAGCCGACCCCGAGAACAAGCCGATCCCGGGCGAGATGATCGCCCGCAGCCAGCACATGCCGACGAAGTTCGTCGAGAACACACTCGTCGAACTTCGGCGCACGGGCCTCGTCGCGAGCCAACGCGGCGCGTCAGGTGGTTTCAAGCTCGGGCGGCCGGCCAGCCGCATCACCATCGCGGATGTGATCCGCGCGGTTGACGGGCCTCTCGCGGAGGTCCGCGGCGACCGGCCGGAGAACGCGGTCTATGAAGGCCCGGCTGAGCATCTTCAGACGGTGTGGGTCGCGACGCGGGCGAGCCTGCGCGGCGTGCTCGAACACGTAACCCTCGCCGATGTCGTGAGCGGCAAGATCCCAAAGCGCATCGCCAAGCTCGCCGAGGCGCCCGATGCGTGGAAGCCGCGTTAGCGGTTTCGTGGGTACGCGGTGGCGCTAGTCGAGTGAGGGATCGTCGGGCGATGGCTCGTCGGGCGTGCCCCCGGACGCCGATGCGACGTTCGTCATCAGCGGTCGTGCGTCGCGGTAGGAGTACCAACGGCCTTCGTCGAAATCGAAAAGCTTGCACGCCTTGGTGGTAGAGCGGTACGTGCGCAGGCGCAGCGGCTCGTCGAGGACGAGGTGCGGGTACTTGGCCTCGATGGCCGCTTGCGCTTTGTCGAGGTGGTAGTAGGGGATGCGCATGTCAACGTGATGGGGCACGTGCGTGAAGATGTTGTGGAAGAAAATGTCGAATGGGCGCCGTACACGAAACACCGTCGTGGTGGTCATCTGCGCATCGACCTTGTTCCAATCACGTCGACGCGCCCACGGCATGCGCTCGTTGATGTGGTGCACGTAGACGGTGAAGCCGATGAACCAGCAAAACGCCACGAACGGCCCGACGATGAGCTTGGTGATCATCCATGCGGCGCCGAGGAAGTTGCCGTGGAGCACGCCACCAACGACTGCAGCGCCAAACGCGAACCCGGCAACGAGCACGCCGAGCAGAACGCGGTCCTTGGTGATATTGGAGCGGAAGCGCTTCGGCGGGCGCAGCACGATCATCTTCGACCACCAGATGCGCGTGAGGTAGTACGCACCGGCGCCCAGAGCCGACCATTCGAGGCGGTGCCGCAGACGCCCGAACGGGCCGAGCGCCCCGTACTGCGCCGGCGTGAGTGGGTGCCAGACAAAGTCCATCTGCTCGCGCGCAGTATGGCGGTGGTGGATGTGGTTGTGGCCCAACTTCCACGCCGAGTAAATGTGCAGTGACGGCAAGAACAAGATGCGACCCATGACCGCATTGAGGCGCTTGCTGTCGAACAGCGCCTCGTGCGCGGCATCATGACCGAGTACGAACAGCGCCGAGGTCGTGAACCCCGACACGAGCCACAACGCGAGTACCGCCCACCACGCGTGCACCGCGATGAGAGCGAACACGACGCCAGCGTGCATCACGATGTCGCGCGCACTGACCCACAAGCCGCGGCTGGTGGATCGTTCGTAGCAAGACGAGGGGATTTCCGCGATCACCTCGCGCAACGACGACGGCCGTGGGCCGCGGTCGAGGGCGATGGGCGTGCTCGGTTCGAGCAGCGCGGTATCTGCCTCAACGATCATCAGGTGACAAGCCTCCACAACCACCAAATGCTAGGTCGTGGTGGTTCACGTCGGTACACCCAGCGGCCGCCAGACTATCAGTGACCTCTCACCCGCAAGTGTCGGGCGAAACCGTCCTTCGTCGGTCGCGACGCGAACGGATTCGGCTGGGCCGGACCGACCGAAACCGTTATACCAATGCGCCTTCGACGCGCTTGAGCGCGTCTTCCTCGGTGACGTTCAGCGCGAACGACAGCTCGGACACCAGCACGTTACGCGCCTTGTTGAAGAGCGATTTCTCGCCGGCGGACAAGCCCTTGTCGGCGTCGCGTAGGGCCAGGTTCCGCACGACCTCGGCGACCTGGTAGACGTCGCCAGACTTCAGCTTCTCCTGGTGATTCTTGAACCGTCGGCTCCAGTTGGCGGGCTCGCGCACGTCGCGGCGGCCGAGCACCTCGAACAGATCCTCGACGTCTTCGGTGCTGATCGGCCAGCGCATGCCGACCTCTTCGGCCTTGTCGACGGGCACCGCCAGCGTCATGTCCCCGTGGGCCATGCGGAGCACGAAGTAATCCTTCTCGTCACCGAAGGCCTTGCGCTTTTCCTTGTGCTCGATGACGGCTGCGCCGTGGTGCGGGTAGACAACGCGGTCGCCGACTTTGAAGGTCATTACACTCCCGTGGATGCGAAAGCTGGCCGCTCGCTGTTCGCGTGCGCGGGGCTCTGGGGTCTTCAGGATGCCACCGAAACTGTCATTTCTCAACGTGAACGCGTTCCGATGAGCGTCTCAGCTGCGCAAACCGCTCGTCGGAGCGACACGGCGAACGGTTCGATCACTACGATGCCCCCGAAACGGGGAGGGTAATGGATGCCGATCGTCGGACAACGCGATCCTGAGCAAACGCGAGCGGCGTTGACCGCTTGGTTGGGTCGTCAGGTCCCCGGTGCGGGTGATGTGACCATCACCGATCTCGTCGTGCCGCAGTCGAGTGGGTTCTCCAACGAGACCTTCTTGTTCACAGCAGCGTGGACCACGCCCGAGTGTCGTGTCTCGAACGATCTGGTGCTGCGATCGCAGCCCCAGGACTACGCGCTCTTCCCAGAGATCGACCTGTTGAATCAGCAGTACCGGTCAATGAAGTTGCTCGGCGAGAACACCAAGGTGCCGGTGGCCCACATGCGATTCGCCGAGGCCGACACGTCGGTGATCGGCCAACCCTTTTTCGTGATGGATCGCTTGTATGGCCGTGTTCCGGGCGATGCGCCGCCGTACACCGAGAGCGGCTTTGTCATGGATATGGTCCCCTCGGAGCGAGCCAGGCAATGGCGCAACGGCATCGAGGCGATGACCAAGGTTGCTCGGGTCGATTGGCGCAGCGCGGGTTTCGACTACCTGAACAAACCCCACCATGGTCGTCTCGGTGGCGAGCAGCGAAGGAACTACTTCGCGAAGTATCTGACCTGGGCAAGTGAGGGTCGACCGCAGCCGGTCGCCGAGCCGGCGTGGGCGTGGCTCAAAGCCAACTGGCCAGACAACGACGATGTGCTCGAGTTGTGCTGGGGCGACGCGCGTCCGGGGAATCAGATGTACGACAATGAGGGCAACGTCCTCGGCATCTTCGACTGGGAGATGGTGTCGATCGGAGACGCCGAGAGCGATCTTGGTTGGTGGTTGTTTCTTCAGCTGTTCCACACCGAAGGCAGCGGGATTGCGTTGCCCGCTGGCATTCCCGGCCACGACGAGACGATCGCCATCTGGTCCGAGTTCATGGGCCGCGCCCCGCGCCATGTCGACTTCTACATGCGCCTCGCCGGCTTCCACTTCACTCTCGTCATGCTTCGTATCTCGGCGATGGTGAAGTTGGGCACGCCCGAAGCTTGGGCGCCCGAGTACGAAACGCACAACCCGGTGATGACACTCACCAAGCAACTCATCGGCATCCCGTAGCGAACGCGCCGACGCATATGGCGCAGGTTCACCTCGATCATCTCGGTAAGCGTTTCGGCGACGTCATAGCGGTTGACGACGTCACGCTGCATGTTGCCGACGGCGAGTTCGTGGTGCTGCTGGGCCCCTCTGGCTGCGGCAAATCGACGGTCCTACGCATGATCGCGGGGCTCGAGGAGCCGACGACCGGCACCGTGACGATCGGCGACGAAATCGTCAACGGGCTCGACGCCAAGGAACGCGACGTCGCCATGGTGTTTCAGAACTACGCGCTCTACCCGAACATGAGCGTGCGCAAGAACATTGCGTTCCCGCTCGGTCCGCGCGGGATTCCGCGGGCCGAGCAGCAGCGGTTGGTCGACCAGACAGCCGAATCACTCGGCCTTGGCGCGTTGCTCGACCGCAAGCCGGCGCAACTATCGGGCGGGCAACGCCAACGTGTGGCACTCGCCCGCGCCATAGTTCGCGAGCCGCGCGTGTTCTTGATGGACGAGCCGCTGTCGAACCTCGACGCCAAGTTGCGCTCGCAAACGCGCGTCGAGCTCGTTGCGCTGCAACACCGCCTTCGCACGACGTTCGTGTACGTCACCCACGATCAGGTCGAAGCGATGACGATGGCCGACCGCATCGCGATCTTCGACGCCGGACGACTGCAGCAGGTCGGTTCGCCGAGCGAGGTGTACGCCCGCCCTGCGAACCTTTTCGTGGCGCGGTTCGTCGGCAGCCCGCCGATGAACACGTTACCGGCGTCAGCTCACGGCTTTGGCGGTGACCACGCCGAGCACACCTTGGGGGTGCGGCCCGAGCACCTGCACATCGATGGGTTCGCCGGTGGCCGGAAGAATATTGATGGGTTCGCCGGTGGCCGGAACAATTCTGACGATGTGACGACACGGCGTGTCGACACGCCGGCACTGCCGGCGTTCGTTCGCTTCTGCGAGTCGCTCGGCCACGAGAAGCACGTGACCTGTCGCGTCGGCGGCGCCGACGTAGACGGTCTCGACGTAGACGGTATCGACGTGGGCCGCGCCGACGTGGGCGGTGTGGACGTGATCGTTCGCCTTCCCGGCGACGCGGCCGCGCCGAGTGCCGCCGACGCTGTTTCGCTCCGGTTTGCTTCAGAGGATGCGCACTGGTTCGACGCGCAGGGCGTTCGCATCGATGATGGCGCACGCGTCGTTGGCGGCAACGCGTGATGCGCCGTTCGCCTCGTGACCTGCCACTCGCCGCGGTGATGCTCATCCCATCGGCCGTGGTGTTCGCGGTGTGGGCGTTTTATCCGTTGGTGCGCACTGTGCAGCTCGGGTTCTACCGTCAAGACCCATTCGGTGCGCATCGCACATGGGTCGGGTTCGATCAATATCGCGAGGCGCTGAGCTTGTCCGCGTTCCGGCACAGCCTGTGGGTCACCGTGGTGTACGTCTCGCTGACGGTTCCGGCGTCGCTCCTGCTCGGTCTTGGGCTCGCGGTGCTCGCGCATCAACAATTGCGGGGCATCCGCGTGTTTCGCACGATCTTCTCGTCGACGGTCGCGACGAGCGTGGCCGTGGCATCGCTTCTTTGGCTGGTGTTGCTCCACCCGTCGCTCGGCATTTACAACCAGTTCCGTCGTTCCGTTGGCATGGCGCCCGTCGACTTCCTCAACAACCCAGCGACCGCATTGCGGGCGGTGGCGTTGACGACCGTGTGGCAGAACCTCGGGCTGGTCTTCATCGTGATGATCGCAGGCTTGCAATCGATACCCGACGAGTTGCACGAGGCCGCACGACTCGACGGCCACGGCGCGTGGTCGCGCTTTCGTCGCATCACGGTGCCGATGCTCTCGCCGACCATCGCGTTCGCGCTTGTCGTGTTGGTCATCAATGCATTCCAGTCGTTCGGTCAGATCGACCTGCTGACTCCGAATGGTGGTCCGCTCAAGTCGACGAATGTGCTCGTGTACCAGCTGTACAGCACCGTCTACAAGACCCGTGACCCGGGGCTCGCCTCGGCGCAGGCGGTGGTGTTGTTCGCGATCATCTTCGTGTTGTCGATGGCGCAAGTGGTGTTTCTCGACCGTCGCGTGCACTACGCCCAGAGACCGGCCGGTGACGAGCGATGACCGCGACCGCACCCCGGCGCGTCCGCGCCCATCGTCGGCGTCGCGAACTGGGTCGGTACGCGTCCCATCGTCGGGGTCGCGTACTGGGTCGGTACGCGGTGCTGACCGCGGTCGCCGTCGTGGTGCTGTTCCCCGTGTACACGGCGGTCGTCGTGGCCATGCAACCGCTCGCAGCCTTCACCGATCTCGGCGTGCTCGTCCCCCGTCATCTCACGCTCCGGCCGTTCATCGAGGCCTTCGGCAACGGCCACCTCGGGCGCTATCTGGTCAACAGCTTCGTGGTGTCAACGGCCATCACGATTGGGCAGGTGACCACATCGATCCTCGCGGCCTATGCGTTCGCGTTCCTTCGCTTCCGTGGGCGTTCGGTCCTGTTCGTGGTCTTCCTTGCGACGTTGATGATCCCCACCGAGGTCACGATCGTCGCCAACTTCGAGACGGTGCAACGTTGGCACTGGACCGATACGTACGCCGCGCTCGTCGTGCCGTTTCTTGCGTTCGGCTTCGGCACCTTCCTGTTACGCCAAGCCTTTCTTGGCATCCCGCGCGAACTCTCTGACGCGGCACTCGTCGACGGCTACGGACATTTCGGCTTTCTCACCAAGGTCGCGGTGCCACTTGCCCGGCCGAGCATCGCGGCGCTCACGGTCTTCTCTTTTCTCGGCGCGTGGAACCAGTACCTCTGGCCGTTGCTGGTGACGAACAACGACCGCTACCGCACCGTGCAGATCGGTCTCAAGCAACTGGCCGGCACGAACAGCGTGACCTTCAATGTCGTCATGGCGGGAACACTCATTGCGGCGCTGCCGATCGTTGTCCTGCTCGTGTTCTTCGAACGCCACCTCGTGCGCGGGCTCACCGCCGGCGCCGTCAAGGGTTGAGGTATCCGTCGCACTAGCGTGCGCACAACGGAACGAGGTCGGCATGTTTGAACGACAGGGGCGCCGTGCGGGTCGCGGTGTGACAACACTCGCCGCGATGGCGATGATCATGGCCGCCTGCGGCGGCGGAAGTAGTTCGGCCAAAGCTCCATCTGGTGCATCCGCATCGGGTACCGGTTCGGCGAGCGGCGGCACTGGAAGCGTCTCCGAGACGACCGTCGCGCCCACCACGACGGCGTTGAAATTCGACCCGAAGTCGTGCCCCGTGAAGGCGCTTGACAGCGCGAAGGCTCCGGTACCAGTCACGTTCTGGCACGCGATGTCCGAGGCGAACGAGAAGGCGCTCGCCGCTCTGACCGACAAGTACAACGCAAGCCAGCAGAAGGTCAAAGTGACCTTGCAATATCAGGGTACCTACGACGAGACGCTCACCAAATACGTGGCCGGAGTGCGCGGCGGCGAACTGCCCACCATGGTGCAGATGGAAGAGACCGCGATGCAAGTGATGCTCGACTCGAAGAGCACGGTGCCCATTGCCGCATGCATCGCTGCGGACAACTACGACACGACCGATTTCTCCAAGGCCTTGTTCGGTCAGTATTCGGTGGGCGGCGTTCTCGTGACCATGCCATTCCAACTCTCGAACCCCGTGCTCTATTACAACAAGGCGGCCTTCCGGCGGGCCGGGCTTGATCCGGAGAAACCGCCGACGACGCTGGGCGAAGTGCTCGAGGCATCGCGCAAGATCGTTGCTTCCAAGGCCACTCCGAAGGCGTTCTCGATGCAGGGCCAGGCATGGTATCTCGAGCAGTGGACCTCGATGGCCGGCGAGTCCGTTGTCGACAACAACAACGGGCGCAGCGGGCGCGCGACGAAAGCGTTGCTCGATGGTCGCGAGATGACCGACGTGTTCCAATGGATCGAGTCGATGACGAAGGAAGGCCTCGTCAAATACGTCGGTCGTGACGAGAAGCTCACGGACGCGCTCGTGGCCGTAGCCACCGAGGACGTGGCGATGACGGTGTCGACATCGGCCGCACTCGGCACCATCTATGCGCAACTCCCGGCGTTCCCGAAGATCGAGTTGGGGGTGGCGCCACTGCCGGGGCCCAGCGGCGCCGGTGGCATCACGGTGGGCGGCGGTTCGTTGTACCTGAGCAGCAAGGCCAGTGACGAACAAAAGGCTGCGGCCTGGGACTACATGAAGTTCCTGTCGAGCGTTGACTCGCAGGTGGCGTGGCACCTGGGCACCGGCTACATCCCGACGCGGATCTCGGCCGCGGGTCGGCCAGAGGTGCAGACCCTGTGGCAGACCAAACCCGGCTTCAAGGTGGCCTACGACCAGTTGAACAAGGCGGCGACCCCTCCCGGTGGCGGTGGTCCGGCGATTGGCGACTACGTCGGCGTGCGCAACGCCATCGTGGCCGGGATCGAGGCAATCGTGAACGGGACCCCTGCCGTCTCGGCGCAAAAGCAGGTGCTTGACGGCGCCAACAAGGCCATCGCCGACTACAACAAGAGGATCGGTGCGTAGGCCCTTCGTGGCCGCGGTTGCTGCGTTGGTGGTGCTCGGGGTGGCCGTCGGCGCTCTCGCGTTCACGCAGGCTCCAGGCCCGTTGAGCCCCCGCATCACCGATGCGCAGGTGCGTCGTGTTGCGGCAACGGCGGTAAGCGACGCGACAACACCGGTGACGCCCGCCGCCGCGAGCGGCGCAGGGTCGTTGGTCGTGAGCGGAGCGGTACGCAGCGTCGACGCGTACCGGGGATTCGGTACGTGGGTCGACGCATTCGACTATTCGCCCCCCTATACCGGGCCGACGGTGCCGGTGGGTGCGGCCAGCGTGGACGCCATGGCGGCGTTGGGTGTGAAGACCATCTTCCTGCAAGCCGGCCGCATCGACACCCGTTCGCCCGGCTTGCTCGAAGACCGATGGCTCATCGCCGAGATGGTCCTGCGGGCCCACCAACGCGGGCTGCGGGTTGTCGGCTGGTATCTGCCGAAATGGGACGATGGCACCGCCGACATGGACCACCTCAAGGCCATCGCCGACTTCTCGGTGTTGGGGCATCGCTTTGACGGCATTGCGGTCGACATCGAATACAACGCGGACAAGCATGTGCCAGCCGAACGCAGCCGACGACTTGTGGCGTTGTCGACCGCGCTGCGGGCTTATGTGGGGCCCGATGTGGCGCTGGGCGCGATCGTGATGCCTCCCGTCGTGCTCGAGGTGATCAACAAGGACTATTGGCCGAACTTTCCGTGGCGCGAGATAGCGGCGCTGTATGACGTGTGGTTGCCGATGAGCTACTGGTCGAACCGAACGACGAAGTCGGGCTTCAAGGATGGCTACGCGTACAACGAGGAGAACACGCGGCGCTTGCGAACCGATCTTGGATTGCCCGAAGCGCTCGTACACGCGATCGGCGGCATCGGGACCGATGACGGCGTGAACGATCCGCCGCATCCCGAGGAGCCGCACGCGGTGATCGGCGATCTCGACGGATTTCTCCGTTCGCTGCGAGACACGAAGGCCATCGGCGGCTCGATATACGACTGGTTGACCACCGCGCCCGGTGCCCGCGAGAAACTGCGTACGCTCCTCGGCTCGTACGGCTGACGGTCTCGTTTCGCTTGCGTTGCTGCGGCGATCACCACGAGGTCGGGTCATGCTGCGAGATGATCGCTGACGCGTTCGACCAAACGATCGAAGGTGTTCGATGGAAGGAGCTCGCGCAAGTCACCGAGCGTTTCGAGTAGCGGCGCGAACACACTGATTGCCTCACGACCGAACATGCCGTCGTCCATCCAGTTCGCGCCGCTGGGTGAGATGCCGGGCACCTCGATGCGCCCACCAGCACACGCGGCGCGCACGCCCCGCCAGGTCGACGGTGATGGGGTGCGCTCGAGGGATATGAGGTTCTCCCACGACGGCGGGTGACCGAGGTCAGCCCCGAGGACGGCGGCGAGAACTCGGTCAATCCACAGCAGGAGGTACCAAACGCGGGGGCCACACGTTGCGGGCGCGGTGCGCAAACCGAGCGCACGGCGGCAGGCATCGACCACCCGCCCTTCGGTCGGGCCCGCGCTGACCACGATGCCGTCGCTCGACCGCAACTCGGACACCACGAGACCTGTGCGGGCCACGAGGGCACATATCGTCAGGTCGTCACGTTCGGGCGCGCCGGTGTCGCTGCCTCGTGGGTGCCTGGCAGTGGGGTCGGCCGGTGTGCAGTGGGCGGGCGCGAGGAGGCCGAACACGTCCCATCCGTGGGGTGCGACGAAGCCGCCGAGCGCGCAGACGACGTCGGCGCAGTCGAGATGGCGAAACATGAACTCGATCTGCCCGCTGTGGGCCTTGAACGAATCGAGAGCCAGATGGGTGCCGGGGCCGGTGAGACTCGCTGAGCCGTCGGGGACCAGGCGCATGCCGACGGCGACTGGCGACGAGACAGGAACGTCGGCCAGGAGTGACGCGAGGTGCGGGAGCAGCAAAGCAAGGTTGGGTGCGTCGTCGACGGGCATGGTCGCCCTCCAGGTGCGGAGCAGTGGAAGGCGACCAGAAAAGGGGAGGTCGCGACCCGACCAGCGCGGATGTCGAAGACACCTTGCTGTACGAGAACACCCTATGCAGGGGGTACGACAGTCAATCGATCGCACACCGGAGGTTGACGGTCGAGCTCAAAGGACTCGCGCGGATAGGTGAAGCATCGCAACGCAGAGCACGCTCAGGTTTTGGCGGGCTTCTTCGATTTGGCCATACGGCCGCGCTCGGTGGCGTTCAGCACGACCTTGCGGATGCGCACGACGCTCGGCGTGACCTCGACGCACTCGTCGCCCTCGATGAACTCGAGCGCGGCTTCAAGTGATAGCAAGCGCGGTGGGACCAACGTGACGGTGGTGTCGGACGACGATGCTCGCATATTGGTGAGCTTCTTTTCGCGACAGACATTGACGTCCATGTCACCCGGGCGCGGGTTTTCGCCGACGATCATGCCTTCATACACTTCGGCGCCGGGTGCCACGAAGAACGCGACGCGATCCTGGAGCTCCTTGATGGCGTAACCGGTGGTGGCACCGATGCGGTCGGCGACGATCGAGCCGGTCGAGCGCGTGCGCAGCTCGCCCATCCAGGGCTCGTAGCCTTCGAACACGTGGTGCATGAGGCCGGTGCCGCGGGTCTCGGTCATGAACTCCGTGCGGAACCCGATGAGCCCGCGGGCGGGTACCAGGTAGTCGAGGCGGATCCACCCGGTGCCGTGGTTCACCATTTGTTCCATGCGGCCTTTGCGCACCGCGAGCATCTGCGTGACCGTGCCGAGATGTTCCTCGGGCACGTCGATCGTGACGCGATCGACTGGTTCGTGCACCTTGCCATCGACCTCGCGGGTGACGACCTCGGGCTTGCCGACGGTGAGCTCAAAACCTTCGCGGCGCATGATCTCGACCAGGACCGCGAGTTGCAGCTCGCCGCGGGCCTGCACCTCCCATGCATCGGGCCGATCGGTGGGAAACACGCGCAACGACACGTTGCCGACGAGCTCGGTGTCGAGGCGGCTCTTCACGAGCCGGGCAGTGAGCTTGGTTCCCTCGCGACCGTTGAGCGGTGACGTGTTGATACCGATGGTCATCGACAAGCTCGGCTCGTCGACCGTGATGACCGGCAGAGGACGCGGGTCTTCGATGGACGCGAGCGTTTCACCGATGGTGATTTCGGGGATGCCGGCCACCGCGATGATTTCGCCGGGGCCGGCCTCTTCGACGGCGACGCGCTCGAGCGCCTCGGTCACGTACAACTCGCCGACCTTGGCGCGCTGCACCGAGCCGTCGGCACGACACCAGGCGACCTGTTGGCCCTTGCGGATCCAACCATTGCGCATGCGACACATCGCGAGGCGCCCGACGTAGGGCGACGCGTCGAGGTTGGTGACCCAGGCTTGCAGCGGTGCGTCAGGGTCGTACACGAGAGCGGGGATCTGCGCGAGCAACACCTCGAACAAGGGCTTGAGGTCGCTGCCCTGCATGTCGGCGTCGAGCGACGCCCAACCGGCCTTGGCGTTGGTGTACACGATCGGAAAATCGATCTGCGATTCGTCGGCGTCGAGGTCGAGGAACAACTCGTAGGTCTCATCGACGACCTCGGCAATGCGCGCGTCGGGACGATCGACCTTGTTGACCACGAGCACGACCGGCAGCCGTGATTCAAGCGCTTTGCGCAACACGAAACGCGTTTGCGGTAAGGGGCCTTCGCTGGCGTCGACGAGTAGGAGGACACCGTCGACCATGGTGAGCGCGCGTTCGACCTCCCCGCCGAAATCGGCGTGGCCGGGCGTGTCGACGATGTTGATCTTCACGCCGCCGTATTGCACCGACGTGTTCTTCGCGAGGATCGTGATGCCCTTCTCGCGCTCGAGATCCATCGAGTCCATCACCCGCTCACCGACGCCGGAGTTGGCGCGAAAGGCACCCGATTGCCACAGCATGGCGTCGACGAGCGTGGTCTTGCCGTGGTCGACGTGCGCGATGATGGCGACGTTACGAATGTTCGCTTGGGCGGTCACCGATCGAGGATACCGGCGGCTACCCTTCACCCCTCGTGCACCTCTTCACGCTCTCCGTGCTCGGGCTCGACCCCACGAGCTTGCTCAACAAGGGCGGCCTCGCGCTGCTCGCGGCCATCGTGTTCGCCGAGTCGGGTTTGCTCATCGGGTTCTTCCTGCCCGGTGACTCGTTGCTGTTCATCGCCGGCTTTTTGTCATCCAAGGCCGGTGGGAACGTGCTTCCTGCGTTGCCATGGGTGCTGCTGTGCGCGTTCGTGGCGGCGGTCGCCGGCGACCAGGTTGGCTATCTGTTCGGTCGCAAGGTCGGTCCTGCACTGTTCACGCGGCCTGATTCACGTATCTTCCGCCAGGCCAACGTGCAGAAGGCGCACGCGTACTTCGAGCGTCACGGTGCCAAGACCATCGTGCTTGCCCGCTTCGTGCCGATCGTACGCACCTTCGCCCCGATCGTGGCCGGGGTGGGCCAGATGCGTTACCGCACGTTTCTGATGTTCAACCTCGTCGGTGGATTGCTGTGGGCGGTGGGCGTCACCACGCTTGGCTACTTCCTCGGCGAGACCTCTTTCGTGAAGAACAACATCGAACTCGCAAGTATCGCGATCGTCGCCTTGTCACTCCTGCCGGTTGCCATCGAGTTCATGAGGCATCGCCGCGCAGTCGAGGCCGCGCTCTGACGCATCCGGCCTGATCAGCTGTTCAGCGCGTAGGTCCGTGTCCCGGAGAGACAGTCGGGGCTCGATGACGAGGTTTCCGCGAGTTCGGCCTCGATGGCGGTGGCCTTCCACGCGTTCTCGTCGAAGTTCACCTTCGCCACGCGGAATCGGAACTCGTAGGCCGTCGGTTGCGCAACTCCTCCGCAGCGGAAAACATCGCCGTCGAGTGAGCCCTTTGCGGTGTACAGGCCGGTGGCCGCGTCGTAGCTGATCGTCGAAGCGGTCTTCCAAAGCTCGCTCGTCACGGTGCATCCGGGTGTGGTGCAATCACAGGGCTTCGTCGCGCACGCAACCTTCACCGACCGCAGGGTCGGTGTCACGGTGCACGCGTCGCCGGTGAGGGTGCATGAGCCGGGTGCCACCTTGCCGGTCATCGTGAACTGCTCGGGCAGACGTGCGCTCGTGAACTGGGCACGCGCCATCGTCGACATTTTCGCGAGCTGATCCTTGGCACTCGCTATCTGGGCGTCTCGATCCTTGATAGCGGCCTTGGCGCTCGTGAGCTCGGACCCCGATGATCCGAGGTTCCCTTGCAGCTCGGCCACCTGAGCTTCGGCAGTGTTCGCGCGGGTCTTGCTCGGGTCGCGGGCCCAGCCGACGTACGCCGCAGCGCCGGCAGCGAGTGCGGCGAGTAGAAGCACGGCGGTGATCAGCCGTGCTGAGCGCGGCCACCGCCGACGCTGCGCACGCGCGCCGCCGCCGCCACCGATGACGCCGGCCACCTTGGCGGGTTTGGCGACGGGAGGTGCAGGCGCATTGACGCGCGGGCGAGTTTCCTCGGCACTCGGTGACGGCGCAGGACCGGGACCGGCCTCGCGCGGCGCGGGCCGTGCCGGTGGATCTGGCAGAGGCACCACACGGACACGCGAGGGGGCGGTCGGCACGGGCACGGCGACGCGTCCTGCGTGCACGAGAGGCGTGTCGGTGATCAAGGCACCCATCCAGGCGCGAGCGGCCTGGTTCGCCACGTTCTCGCTCACGCCGAGCTTGCGCAACTCCGTGGCGAGCTGGGCGCCAGTGGTATCGGCCCGGGCGTCCTCGCGGAGGTGTCGCAGCACCGGCGTGCGCGCCGCCAACACGACCGCGTCGAGCACGGATGCGTCAACGGGGCCTTGATCACGCAGGTGATCGGCGAGGAGCGAGCGCACGCTCAGCGGGTCGGTGACCACGGTACGCGGGTGATCGGCGAGCAGCTCGGTGAGCGCCTTGCACAAGATGTCGTCGGGGCCGGACATGGCAGGTGCTCCCTGGAGTTGCGTGGTCCGTCAGGCGCGTGATCTGCTCGACACGTCGAGCAGATCACGCGCTGAACGGTAGGCCACTGCACCGGCGACGTCAGGTAGCCCCCGGCGGTTCGGCTCCTATCGGCCGGCTACCGCGGTTGTGAAGCCTTCGGAGGCTTCAGTCGGCGGCGGCGGCGGCGGGTGTACTGACCATCGCAGGGGCTTGGCGGTTCGAGTACACGAGCGCACCGATCAACACGACCAGCGCCGCCGCAGCTACGGCGTAGCCACCGGCCTTCGGCGTGGACAGCACGGGGTTGTCCTTGTGCACCTTCGACAGCTTGATGATGGCCGGAAGGATCAACAACGACACCAGGTTCATCACCTTGATGAGTGGGTTGAGCGCCGGGCCAGCGGTGTCCTTGAAGGGGTCACCGACCGTGTCGGCGATGACCGCGGCCTTGTGGGCCTCGGATCCTTTGCCGCCCTCGTGACCGTCCTCGATGTACTTCTTCGCATTGTCCCATGCGCCGCCGGCGTTGGACAAGTAGTTGGCCATGAGCTGACCGGTGAGGATGACCGCGGCGAGGAAAGCACCCAACGCGAGGTAGCCAATACCGAAGCCGATCACCACGGGGGCGAGCACCGCGAGCAACGCCGGTGTCGCGAGTTCGCGCAGCGACGCCGAGGTGCAGATGTCGATGACCGGTCCGTAGTCGGGCAACTTCTCGCCGCTCATGATCTTGCCGTCCGCAAACTGGTTGCGAACCTCTTGCACGACGACGCCGGCAGTACGCCCCACCGCGCGGATGGCAAGCGAGGAGAACAAGAAGGCGATCGAGCCACCGAGGAGCAAGCCAATGAACACCTTCGGGTCGGCCAGGTTGATCGGGATGGTGTCGAACACGCCGCGTGCCGTCTTCTGCAGGCCGCGTACGGTTTCTGCCGGAAGGGTCTCACTGGCCGCAGACTCGATGTACGACGCGAAGATGGCAACGGCCGCGATCACTGCGGAGCCGATGGCGAATCCTTTGGTGACCGCCTTGGTGGTGTTGCCCACAGCGTCGAGGCTCACGAGGATGCGCTCGGGTTCGCCGTGGAACTCACCCGACATCTCGGCGATACCGGCGGCGTTGTCGGATACGGGTCCGAACGTGTCCTCGGAGACGATGACGCCGGTGGTGGCGAGCATGCCCATGCCTGCGAGCGCCACGAGGTAGAGCGAGAACTGAAGGTTCCCGCCACCGAGCGCCAACGCGGTGCCGATGCCGACGGCGATGGCGATGATTGCGTACACCGACGATTCGAGTCCGAATGCGGTGCCCGACAAGATGACGGTGGCCGGGCCGGTGCGAGCGGACTCGGCGATCTCCTTCACGGGTGAGTAGTGCGTGGCCGTGAAGTACTCGGTAAGCCGGCTGACGACCTGTGCAAGGACGAGACCGATCACGACGGCGCCGAAGCACTTCCAGCCGGCGTTGGTGGTGTGGCCATCGGTGCCGGTGTTGCCTACATACGTGAGCGACACGATGAGCGTACCGATGACGGTCAACATGCCTGCCACGAGGAAGCCGCGGTTGATTGGCTTGAGGGCGTTGGTCTCGCCCTCTCTGGCCTTCACGGCGAACACCCCGGCGATCGAGGCGACCACGCCGATCGCGCGAGCCGCCAAGGGGAACATGATTCCGAGTACGGGGTTCATGCCGACCGAGTTGAACGCCGCCACGCCGAGGATGATCGACGCGACGAGCGTGACTTCATAGGACTCGAAAAGGTCGGCGGCCATGCCGGCGCAGTCACCGACGTTGTCGCCCACGTTGTCGGCAATGGTGGCCGGGTTGCGGGGGTCGTCCTCGGGAATGCCGGCTTCGACCTTCCCGACGAGGTCGGCGCCGACGTCGGCGGCCTTGGTGAAGATGCCCCCGCCGACGCGCAGGAACAGCGCGAGGAGCGAGCCACCAAAACCAAAGCCGATGAGTATGGCCGAGCTCGTGTTCTGGAACGCCATGATGATGGTGGTCGCGCCGAGCAGACCGAGGCCCACCGTGAACATGCCCGCGATGCCGCCGGTGCGGAACGCGACGGTCAACGCACGAGGCATCGAGCCGGTAAGCGCAGCTGCCGCGGTGCGTACGTTGCCTCGTGTGGCCAATGTCATGCCGATATAGCCGGTGAGACCAGACGCGGTGCAGCCGAGAATGAAGGCGAGCGTGCGCCAGATGCCCGACTGGGCGAAGCTCAACGCTGTGCCTCGACCGTCGGGTTTGACGATCTCTGTCGAGGTCACAAACACCACCACGGCGAGCGGCACGAGGATAACGGCAATGGTCTTGAACTGCCGCTTCAGGTACGCCGAGGCGCCCTCTTGGATCGCGTAGGCGATCTCTTTCATCTTCGGTGTGCCCTCGTCTTCGGCGAGCACCAACTTCATCAGGTAGAACCCGACGGCGATGGCGAGCAGGGCCGCGGCAACGGACAGCCACAGGATCGTCCACTCGCCGCCTTTCAATTTGAAATCCTGCCATCCGCCTTCTGAGGCGAAAAGGCTGGTCAAACTGCTACTCAAGGTTCCTCCAGATGTGGTGGGGCGCGCGTCGGACCCCGAAGGGTGCGACGGAGCCCGGTAGAAACTACGGGTGGGCGGGACCGTGCGCAAGCTGTGCCACGCGAACTCGTCGCCGCCCGGTACGCGGCAGACGCACACGACGGTCACCCGCGGAGCGATCGCCGGCCGGTGTGTGTCCTTACGCGTCGATCGCGGCGCGGGCGGTGTTCCATCGACGCACGATCAGCGCACGCGCAAGCGCTGCGTCACTTGCTACATAGCGTCGGAGTTCGTCGCGGTCGAGCTCGTGGATATGGTCGCGTTCGACTTCGATCACATCGAAACCGAAGTGTCGAGCGAGTGGCTTGAGGCCACACGACTGCCCCGAGTCCGGGTCGATCTCGCTCCGATACAGGCGGTACCCGTCGAGGTGACGATGTTGGTTCCACCGCCCGCGATACGCGCCAGGGTGGCCACGGAGCGGTTCTCGCGACAACACGATGTCGGGGTCGTGGCGGATACGAAGACCGAGCGTGACACCGACCAGCTGGGCGCGGTCGACCAGAAACGGAAGGTCGAAGGCCGAACCGTTCCACGTGATGAGCACACCGGCCGGTAACGCCTCGACCGCGCTTTGCAGATCGGTGAGCAACGTGGCTTCGGGACCGTCGAGCACGATCTCGACACCGGCGCCGACGATGGCAACACCGACCACCGGCGACACGGCTGGGTCGAGGCCGTCCACCGATGTGTCAGTTTCAATGTCGAGGCCGTAGAGCGGCGTGTCGATGTGCGCTGATTCGATGATGCCCGAGCGTAGACGGTCGTAGTGTGGCGTCGTGGAGGCCGATGCCTGTGTGTTCTGCGCGATCGTGAGCGGCGCCGCGTCGGCGCATATCGTGGACCGCACCGATGTGTGCACGGCGTTTCTCGACCGCACGCCGCTTTTCTTCGGCCATACCCTGGTGGTGCCGAACGAGCACCATGAGACGTTGGTCGATCTGCCTAATCGATTGATCGAGCCGGTGTTCGCGCTGGCGCAGTCCATCGCTGCCGTGATGGGCGATGCGCTCGGCGCAGCAGGCACGTTCGTCGCCATGAACAACATCGTCAGCCAGAGCGTGCCGCACTTGCATGTGCACGTGGTGCCGCGCAACCGCAAGGATGGCCTGA
>JAYUFA010000094.1:0-2570 GCA_043738925.1 Actinomycetota bacterium | reverse complement strand
CGAGCACCACCGATTCATCGAGCAGAGCAGCTCCGTCACGTGCGTTCACCGTGCCACCTTCCCGTATCGCCCGCCGCAAGGGTCGAGCCGTTTGATTGCCCCCGGAAGGGGCGAGCCGATTGATCGTGCGCCGATTGATCGTGTGCGGCGCGGGGCGCTTATCGTAGCGGCGTGCCCCCACTACCTGGATCGACGGCATCGGTAACCATGACGGTCACGGACGCGGACACCGCTGTCGCGTGGCGCTCCGGCAGCGTGCCGGTGTTGGCCACTCCCCGGGTCATCGCATTGTGCGAAGAAGCGTCGGTCGCTGCGCTCGCGAGTTCGCTACGCGCCGGCGAAACCTCGGTGGGCATGCGCGTGCAACTCGACCACGTGCAACCAACCGCGGTCGGCGCCAGCGTGACCGCACAAGCCACGCTCGAAAAGGTCGAAGGCCGTCGACTGACCTTCACCGTGAGCGCGCACGACGAGCGCGGCCTCATCGCCGCCGGACGCGTCACCCGCGTGCTTGTCGAAATAGCCCGCTTTCTCGACAAAGCCCGCTGACAGCAGCGCCGAACCGGTTTCGGCCCGCCTTTGGCGAAAGGACCGTTGCGCCTGTCGGTGGTGCTGGTGGCGTCCTGAAATACGCGCACTTGAGCCGTTCTTGAGCGTCCCTGAAGCGACCCGTCGTTTGCTGTCTCCACACCACCGGACACACCAACAACGGTGTCCACAGAGACAAGGAACGATCCCATGGCACGCAAGCTTCTCCTCAGCTCGGTTCTCGGCACAGCACTGGTAGCCACCCTGGCGGGTGTCGCCATCGCCACGCCCTCTCACTCGACCACCGCCGCCGAGCACGTCACGCCGGTGACCGCCGCAGTGTCGTTCCAAACGGCGAACGGTGCTCGCACCGATACGGTCGCCGCGGTGGCCACCGACCTGCGCACGATCGACCCGGCGGCCCTCACCGCAGTCGGCACAGCACCGAAGGTGAGCACCGATGGGGTCGGGCTCGAAGAGGTGTTTCACCGCTACGGCGAGCGGGTCTCGCAATGGCAGAACATGGGCGACCTGCTCACCTACGTCAACTACAAGGTGAACCTGTTCTGGGGCCAGGCCTTCCAGAACGCCGGCTACCGGGCGCCCACCGTCAGCATCGCTCTGCCACTGCCGGGTCAGCACATCCGCACCGGCTGCAACACGGTCACCGACGACAACGCTGCCTACTACTGTCAGCTCGACGACACCATCTACTTCTCGCAGAAGATGGCGATCGACATCTACAACGGCGTGTACGTCGGCCCCCTCGGCCAGAAGTTGTCCACCGGAGTACGCGACTTCTCGGTGGCCTACGTGATGGCGCACGAGTACGGACACAACCTGCAACGCGAGATCGGCGTTGACGAAGCCAAGATCGGCTCCCGGGCCTTCGAACAGCAGGCCGACTGCTTCGCCGGCATGTGGATCGCCGGGGCGAACGCCTGGGGCTTGCTCGACGGTGGCGACATCAACGAAGCGCTGGCGACAGCGTGGCTGGTCGGCGACACCGGCCGCGGTGACGACGGCGATCACGGCACACCGGCGCAACGCCAGGCGGCCGTCACCCTGGGCATCACTGCGGGCGCCAAGGGCTGCATGTCCTACAGCAACTGACCACTCCGACGACCAGACATCACCGTTTGAGCCGGCGCCAACGCGCCGGCTCAAACGCGCGAGCCAACCATCTCAGCCGAGCGACGACTTACGCGGATACACATCATCGGGATCGGTCACCACGTTGACCACATAGGGCACGCCGGAGGCAAACGCACGCCGTAGCGCGGGAGCGATGTCGCGAGGATCATCGACCAGTTCACCGCCACCGCCGAGCGCCGTGCACACCTCGTCGTAACGCGTGCCGGGTCGCAGCTCGGCCACGACGTCGTAGCCATACAACGCGCGCATCGGCCCGCGCTCCAACGCCCAGATGCCGTTGTTGCCGATCACGATCGTCACCGCCACGCGATGGCGAATCAGCGTGTCGAGATCGCCGAGGGTGAATCCTGCCGCGCCGTCCCCGAGCATCACCACACACTGCTTGTCAGGCTTCGCCGCGTGCGCCGCGAGCGCATAGCCGAGCGAGGTGCCGAGACAACCGAATGGTCCTGCGTCAAGCCAATGCCCCGGCACGTAGCTGTCGAGGAACTTTCCCGCGTAGCTCACGAAATCACCGCCGTCGCACACGACGATCGCGTCACGGTCGAGCACCTTGCGAAGCTCACCGTAGATACGCGCCGGCTTGATCAGCGCGGCGTCGGCCTCCAGTAGCGGCATCTCCGCCATCACCTCCACGCTCTCCGCGTCCCGCAAACGCGCGATCCATGGCTCGTGATCCGCACGAGCACCGACGTGATTCACGCAACCGCCGAGCACCGTCGCGAGAGCGCCGACGACGGACCCGTTGATGGAGCGATGCGTACATACCCGCGTCGCATCTTCGATGACATGCACGACATCAGCAGCACCGAAGTCGCCGAAGCCGAGACGAAAGTCGAGTGGCGTACCGATCACCACGACGAGATCGGCCTCGCGCTTGAGCAGTG
>JAYUFA010000093.1:0-18000 GCA_043738925.1 Actinomycetota bacterium | reverse complement strand
CACACAGAACAAGGGGAAAGAGCAACAGCACCGACGCGCGCTTGGCATGTGCTTCGGCATCGAGACGGCGGGCGAGCCGCAGCTCGAACGCCACGCGTTCAAGCGCGGGAATGACCGGCGCGCCGTAGCGCGCTGCAGCAACGAGCGCACCACACAACTCGCGGCTCGAGTCACCCAGCTGCTCGGGTAACGCTGCGATCGCATCGACCGGAGACACCTCGGGCCGCTCGACGAGCGCTGAGGCGAAAAGAGCGGTGACAGGCGTCGTCGAATGCGCGCAAACCAAAGCGACCGCGCGCAGCACCGTAAAGCCCGAGCCGAGCGCCACGCGCAAGAGGTCGGCCACATCCGCGAGCTCGTGCGCGGCGACGCCGCGACGGCGCGTGCGCATCACAACTCGAACCTGGTGAGTGCTCGAATCCACACCACGCCAATCGCATCGAGAACGAAGCCGACCGACAAAGCGGTCCATCCCAGCGTCGATGACAAGGCCACGGACAACGTGGCCGGGTCGAGGGCCAGAACGCCGCCGAGCACCGCGATCGGAGCGAACCCGATCACCATGGCCGACACACGCACCGGCGTGGTGAGCGCACGCAACTCGCGTGTGGCGGCATGGCGCGAGCGCATCGAGGACGCCAGCGCGTCGAAGACCATGGCCTGCGCGCCGCCGGACTCGTTGGCAATTGCCAGAGCCGCGAACACTGTTCGAAGTGCCGCACTGTTCGTGACAGCGGCCGCGTCAGCCAACGCGTCGCGCAGCGCGACACCGGCCTCGATGCGCAGCCACAACCCCCGCAGCTCGAGGCCAAGCGGTTCGCCGATGTCACCGCATGCTGCGCCGAGTGCACCAACCAGCGATCGCCCCGCACGCAACGACCGAGCGATTGCCTCGAGCAGCACCGGCACCTGCGCGTCGAATTGGCGCCGCACACGACGCGCGGTGACGAACGACGAGGCCGACGCCGCCCAACGACGCAGCCACTTTGCAGCACCGCGCTGTCTCATGGCGCCGACCACGCGAAGGGCTCGGTGCCCGCACGACGCGGCTGACGACGCGGGGAATTGAAAGGTTTCCCCAATGAAACGACGATCTCGACGCCGAGCTCACCGTTGTTCGGGTCGAACGATGCGACCTCGCAGATCTCGCGAATGGTCCGCTTGCCGCCGCCGGTGCGCTCAAGATGCACCACGAAGTCGACGCACGACGCGAGGTGCCTGCGAATGACTGGCACGGGCATTGACATGTCGGTCGCGAGGACCAGCGATTCGAGGCGGTGCAGCGCGGCGAGCGGCCCGTTGGCGTGACAAGTAGAGAACGAACCGTCATGGCCAGTCTCCATGGCCTGCAACATGTCGATGACCTCTGGCCCTCGCACCTCGCCGACCACGATGCGATCGGGGCGCATACGCAACGCGTTGCGTACGAGATCGCGCACCGTGACCGCGCCGATGCCTTCACTGTTCGCCGGACGCGCTTCGAGCCGCACCACGTGTGCTGCATCGAGCGCCAGCTCGGCCGCATCCTCAATCGTCACCACGCGCTCGTTCGATGGAATCGCGGAGGCCAACGCGTTCAGCAGCGTGGTCTTGCCCGCCCCCGCGGCGCCGGTGATCAGAACGTTGGCCCGAGCATGCACGGCCCAAGTGAGGAGTTCGAGTTCGGCAGGGCGAGCCAGTTCGTCGAGGCGCAAGCCGGTTCGACGAAATCGACGGATACTGACGCACGGCCCATCGACGGCGATCGGTGGAATCACGATGTTGATGCGCGAACCGTCGAGCAAGCGCGCGTCGACACAAGGTGACGCGTGGTCGACGCGGCGACCGATCGGGCCGAGGGCGCGTTCAATCAGCCGCTCCAGCGCGTTGCGGTCGACGATCACACCAGTGCGTTCGAGCACACCGTCGCGTTCGACCCAAACGGGGCCGGGACCGTTCAGCAGAACTTCGGTGACACGCTCATCGTCAAACAGCGGACGCAGCGCGTCGAGGGGAACTGTGCGCATCGAGCACACTCCTCAGAGCAATGGCAGTGGGTGGCGAGGGGAAGCGCTACACCAGCTGCGAAAGCAGCGAGAAGACTGATGCAGGACGGCCTACGGCCACCGATTCCACATCGAGCGTGACGTGATCATACCGAGAGGGTACGACACTGCACAATGGCCGTTGTGGGTGACCACCGTGAGAACCGCGCGAGGGGCGACCCGTCAGGCGGGCACCCCTCGCACAGCTTTTCAGACGGAGCGGATCTTCTTCGCCGCGAACGCGAGGAGCCCACCGAACACGAGCAACAGCAGCAGTTTCTTCATACACCCAGTGTACGACGCCGTCGAGGCGCTGAACGGTCACCCGCCGAGCGCGCCTTTACCGGGCATGCTCAGCGAAGGCTGGAACGACCAACCGGCCCGCGGCGAACGAAGCCAGAAGCGAGGACGCAACCCGCTCGGGTGGGTCTGCGGCGTCGATCACGTTGGCCTCGTGCGGGCCAAGTTCGGCGAAACGCTCATGGAGGCGGGCGAACGACTGAAGGTCGCCGGGTTCACGAGCCTGGCGCTCTGCGGCCCTTCGAACGCACTCGTCAAAATCAACACGCAAGACCGCGTAGTGCAGCACGATGCCACGCTGGCGGCACGCCCAGGACATGGGAGCGAGTGCATCTGGGAACACGTGGCCATCGAGAACGACGGTGTAACCGCCCGCCGCGAAGTTCATGGCTGCGGCCAGGACCGCTCCTCCGAGAATGTGATTCTGGCGAGCGGCTTCGGGCAACCATGGTTCGATCCAGCCGTTCACGAAGAACGAAGTGAAGCTGTCCATCGGCAAGTGCACGCTCGCGTCGAAACGCTTTGCGACCAACAACGCCGTCGTCGTCTTGCCGACGCCGGACGGCCCGGTCAGTACGAGTATCGGGGCGGTCATCTCGGCGACGCTACCGAGCCCCACGACCTCGATGCCGGTTCTGCATCGCGTGCGCCTCAATCGGCTCGGTGAGAGGATGGTTCCATGAACGACGCGCTGCCCGTGCGCCCCGTCACCGAGGACGAGGTCGAGACCTTCTGGCGCGATGGCGTGGTGTGCTTACGAGGCGTCCTCCCGACGACCTGGCTCGACCGCATGGCCGAGCCGATCGAGGAAGCGCTCGCCGACGCGGCCACTACCGACCTGTCGAGTTTCGGCGACGATCTCGCACGCGACGCGGGCGCAGTACGCCTCCTCGACGACGAGGTGAGCGGCGCCGGTCTGCCACGGGGCCACTTCAAGGCCGGCACCGACCACTGGGTCGAGCAACCGGCATTTCTCGATTTCGCCGTTCGCTCGCCGCTCGGCCCGATCGTGGCGCGATTGTTGCGCAGCGAGCAGGTGTGGCTCTACGAGGACAGCGTGCTGGTGAAGGAGCCGGGTACCTACGAGAAGACGGCGTTTCACCAGGACATGGCCTACTTCAGCCTCGTCGGTGAACTTGTGTGCACCACGTGGGTGCCGCTCGATCCGGTGACGGCCGAGTCCGGCGCCGTGCGGTTCGTGGTTGGCTCGCACCGCGACCGCACGCAGTACCGGCCCAACTTCTTCGTCACGACCATGCCGATCCCCGGCAGTGTCGGCGCCGAGGTCCCCGATTTCGGGGCTGACGAGCGCGTCGGCTCAGCGCGCATCGTCAGTTTCGACACCGAGCCCGGTGACCTCACGGTGCACCATGCCCGCACGATCCACGGCGCCTATGCCAACAAGAGCGCGACCCAGCGGCGCCGTGCCATCAGCGTGCGCTACGCCGGCGACGGCACGGTGTTCACGCCGGTGGCTGGTGGTCTACCGAAAGCGCATCATCGCGACGCCCGCGCCGGGGAGTCGCTCGATCCGGCCCTGTTCCCGGTGGCCTGGCCGCGTCCCTGACCGACGCCCCGGTCGGCGAGGTCACCTCTCGTAGGGGCGCAACTCGGCGTAGTCGAAGAACGCCCGCAGCGAGGCGAACCGGCTGCCGTCGGGGGTCAGCCTGATGTGGTCGACGATGCGCGGCAGCGTCATCGTCGTGCCGTCGATCTCAGCCAGCACGTCGAAGAAAGCGAGGACCTCGTCGCCGATCACGATGGGGTCGGCGGTGATCCGCAGGGTCACCGGCACATCGTTGGCGTCGAAGAACGCCGCGATGGCGTCGCGGCCGATGTTGGGCGGTGTGCCGACGGGGTCTTCCTGCACGGCGTCGTCGGCGAAGCAGTCGATCCAGGTGGCCCGGTCGCGTGCATTCATGGCGCCGGCGTAGCGTTCGAGCAACGCTCGCACGTCATGTGGTGTCGGCATCAGTCCCCCTCAGTCGAGCCCGGCGCGAAGGCTACGACACCGCAACACCGAACGTGCCGCTCGCAATACTCGTGGCGGTCGCACGCCGCGGCGGAGGTGGACGGGAATCGAACCCGCCGGACGGGGATCGCCCGTCCCACCCGCTTTGAAGGCGGGGGGGCCCACCAGGTGCCCAGACACCTCCCGGCGCGGCGCAACAGAGCGCCCCGAGAGTTAGACCGCGAGCAGGTCGCGCGCGCCCGTGTCGCTCGACGGATGGCGCAGCTTCGACATGGCGCGAGCCTCGATCTGGCGGATGCGTTCACGGGTCAGGTTGAAGTGCTCGCCGACCTCTTCGAGCGTGCGCGGTTCACCGCGATCAAGGCCGAAGCGCAGCTTGAGGATCTCTCGCTCGCGTTCGTCGAGGGGCGCCAGCAAACGGGCGATCTCGTCGGGCAACAACGCGGTGGCCGCGACCTCGAACGGGCTTTCGGCCGAGCGGTCCTCGACCACGTCGCCGAGTTCGGCATCGCCGTCCTCGCGGAGCGGTTCCGACAACGACAGCGGTTCGGCGGCGAATCGCAACGCCTCGGTCACCTTGTCCTCGGGCATCTCAACCTCGGCCGAGAGTTCGGACAACGTGGCCGGACGACCGAGCTTCAGCTCAAGGCGCGCCCGCGCTTTCTGCAGACGAGCGAGCGTGTCTCCTGCATGAACCGGGAGCCGAATCGTGCGGCCGGTGTTGGCGATGCCGCGCGTGATCGCTTGGCGAATCCACCAGGTGGCGTACGTGGAGAACTTGAAACCCTTGCGCCAGTCAAACTTCTCGACCGCGTGCATGAGCCCGAGGTTGCCTTCTTGGATGAGGTCGAGCAGCGGCAACCCGGACGCTTGGTACTTCTTCGCGATCGATACCACGAGGCGCAAGTTCGACTGAACGAACGTGCGTTCAGCGTCCTCGCCGCGGCGAATCTCGCGTTTCAGCTGCGTTTTGCGCGCGGGCGAAAGCTGCGCCTTCGGATCCTCGAACTCGCCGCGAGCCGCGTTGCCCGACTCGATCTGTTGGGCAAGACGGACTTCGTCGTCCTTCGTCAGCAACGGGTATTGCCCGATGTCGGTGAGGTATAGCCGGACGAGGTCTTCCTCATCCCGCTCGACGCGCTCTTTCGGCAAGACGCACCTACTCGTGAATCGGTCTCGTGACTCGGACGACTGCCGCGACACTCGGGTGGATCAACGTGACCTGCACTACGCCCGCACGCGCAGAGTTGGCCAGGGGTGCAAGTGTACAGCCCGTGTCCGGCGCGCCACCTGGGCGACAACAAACCGTGCCTTGGCTTTCGGGACGAGCCGAGACGCAAGGCGACCCGGTCACAGAGCGAACCGAGCCGATAGGCGAGTCGACCCAGCAGCAGCGAGATCGGCGCTAGGCGAAAAGGCTCCGGCGCGCGGCCGCTAGGTCGGACGCGATTTGTGGCATCAACCGCAGCAGGGCCGCATCAGCGACCTCGCTCGCCTGCGCCGAAATCGTGGCCAGATCACGTTCGAGCGCAACCACGAGGGCTTCGGCGTCTCGGGGATAGTCGTTCGCCGCAACGCTCCCCAAGGCACGGGCATCGGCGAGCAGCACCGACTCGGGCACGAGCGCTGCGACGGACTGCGCATGTTCGCCCAGCACTCGACTTCGACTGGCAAGAGCGACACGGCGTGCTCCGTGGGCCGACGCGCTCAACACGGCGATCGTTTCGAACGCCACAGCCAAGCCTTCACCAAGACGACTGAAGGCGAACGCCGCTTCGGCCGCGGTCAACCAAGGGGCCGCGCTGGTCGATGAGGACGCCACGCCCCCAGCGTAGAAGGCGCTACCGCGAGGCGCTCAGCAGCCCCGCGCCGCGAACATCAGCGGCCACCCCGGCCACGGAGCGGACCGAACCCCTTGCCGCCCACCGCGTCGACCATCGAGGCCACCCGTGTGGCGATCTGCGCCTTGATCTTGTCGGCCTGATCCTTGGTGATCTTGCTCTTGGCGAGGGCGTCGTCGATCCGGGCGTCGGCCTTGTTCGTCAACATCGTGATGAGGTCGGCCTTCTTCGCGCCTGCAATCTCACCCAATGACTTGGTCTTCAGCTGCGTCGTCAAGTCCGCGGTGCTCAGACCGAGGAACGTGGCGATCTCGTCGAGCTGCGCACCGAAAGGCCGACCCAGAGCGCCCAATCCGGCGCCCGCATTCGGACGGACCTTTGCTGCGGCCTCGCCAAAACGCGCCTTGATCTTGTCGGCCTGGTCCTGCGTGATGGTGCCATCGGTGACAAGCGAGCCGAGCACGCCGTCGAGACCTTTGCCTACGCGGGCAGCTGGCCCGGATGCAGACGGTGCGCCCGGTGCTGTCGTGGTCGTGGGCGGCGTGTCCTGGGCGATGGCAAGACCGGCCGGCACAGCAACCGCGACGGCGACCGATCCGCCGACTACCGAGAGGGCCGCAAGGCCGGCGATCGCAACTTTTCTCATGATGGGCTCCTCATCGACGAGCGACGGCGCCCGGTGTACACAGTGTGCACGGAACGTCGTCGCCCCAGTGTGCCCGAGCTTTGTTAGGAAATCATGAGCAAAACGAGACCGGGGAGGCCGAAGCCTCCCCGGTCTGCTCGCAGATATGTGGCGCCGAGACGCCAGCGCATCACTTCTTCTTGGCGCTCGCCTTCTTGGCGGCGGCCTTGGCCGGTGCCTTAGCCTTGCCCGCCGACGCTGCTTCGCACACGGTGTTCGTTACGAGGCGAGCCACGACGTAGGGATCCATGTTGGCGTTCGGGCGGCGGTCCTCGATGTAGCCCTTCTTGTCGATCGCGCACTGCCACGGGATGCGTACGGACGCACCACGGTCGGAAACGCCATACTTGAACGTCGACCAGTGCGCTGTTTCGTGGGCTCCGGTGAGGCGATCCTCGGTACCTACGCCGTAGGCCGCGATGTGTTCGGCCGGCTTGCCGGGCGCACCGAGGGCCTCACAGGCCGCGATGATGTGATCCCAGCCGCCGTTGGCGCGCATCTGCTTCGTCGAGAAGTTGGTGTGCGCGCCCGCGCCGTTCCAGTCGCCGCGCATCGGCTTCGCCACGATCGACGCGTTCACACCGAAGTCTTCACCAATGCGATACAGCAGGTAGCGAGCCATCCACATGTGATCGCCCACCTCGACCGTGCCCACGGGGCCAATCTGGAACTCCCACTGGCCGGGCATGACCTCGGCGTTGGTGCCGCTGATCGCGAGACCGGCTTCCATGCACGCCGTGGTGTGCGCCTCGACGATGTCGCGACCGAACACCTCGTCGGCGCCGACACCGCAGTAGTACGGGCCTTGCGGCGCGGGGTAGCCGTTGGCCGGAAAGCCGAGCGGGCGACCGTCCTGGAAGAACGTGTACTCCTGCTCGATGCCGAACAACGGCTCGAACGACTTGTACTTGTTCGCCACCTCGACGCACGCCGCGCGGGTGTTGGTGGTGTGCGGTTCGTTTGTGCCCGGCAAGCGCACCTCGCAAAGCACCAAGATGTCTTTGGCCTTGCGGAGGGGATCGGGACACGTGAACACCGGCTCGAGGACGCAGTCGGAGTTATGGCCCGGCGCCTGATTGGTGCTCGATCCGTCGAAGCCCCAGATGCCCGGCTTGGCGCCGTCGGCAAGGATCTTGGTCTTGGAACGCATGAGCGGGATCGGCTTGGTTCCGTCGATCCAGATGTATTCAGCCCTGTAAGCCACGGGTGATCTCCAACTCTTGTTTTGATGGTTGCCGGGAAAACAAAACACCCAGCTCGGCACGCGCAGGTGACGACGCAGACAGTGAATCACCGCAGCGTGACGCTCGCGTTCCACAACTGTGAACGGCGCGTGAACGACAGCTACAGGCAACCTGAAGGCGCACCCGGCCTGCCAAGATAGCCGTCATGGAACGCCAGCAGGAATACGTGCTGCGCACGGTCGAAGAGCGCGGTGTGCGCCTCATCCGGCTGTGGTTCACCGACGTACTCGGTCAGCTCAAATCAATAGCGATCTCTCCGGCCGAACTCGACGCCGTTTTCGACGAGGGCCTCCAGTTCGACGGCTCGTCGATCGACGGTTTCAGTCGGGTGCAAGAGAGCGACGTGCTCGCGCGGCCCGACCCGGGCAGCTTCGAGTTGCTGCCCTGGGCGCGCACCGACGAACCCACGGCGCTCATGTTCTGTGACATCGAGAACCTTGACGGCTCGCCGTTCGAAGGCGATCCCCGCCAGGTGCTCCGACGCAACCTGCGCAAGGCGCAGGACAAGGGCTATACGT
This sequence comes from Actinomycetota bacterium, assembly GCA_043738925.1. Classification (GTDB taxonomy): domain Bacteria; phylum Actinomycetota; class Acidimicrobiia; order Acidimicrobiales; family WLNW01; genus WLNW01. The sequence goes on along the minus strand of JAYUFA010000093.1, from coordinate 9,416 downwards.
TCTTCACGGCACCCGAGGTCGAGTTCTTCTACTTCGCCGATGGCGATCCGAGCAAGGAACCACAGCCTCTCGACCGAGCGTCGTACTTCGATCTCACCACCCTCGACGTGGCCAGCGATCTGCGACGCCGCACGTTGCACATGCTCGAGGCGCTCGGTATCCCCGTCGAGTACAGCTTCCACGAAGACAGCCCGAGTCAGCACGAGATCGATCTGCAGTACAGCGAAGCGTTGTCCATGGCCGACAACGTGATGACACTGCGCCTCGTGGTGCGCAAGATCGCGCTCGACGCCGGCGTGTGGGCCACGTTCATGCCCAAACCGCTCAACGGCGTGCAAGGTTCGGGCATGCACACGCACCTGTCGCTGTTTCGGGGCGAGGAGAACGTTTTCTACGACCCCTCGGCAGAAGACAACATGTCGGCGGTCGCACGATCGTTCATCGCCGGCTTGCTGGTGCACGCTCGAGAGATGACCGCCATCACGAACCAACTCGTGAACTCCTACAAGCGGCTCAACGAGGGATACGAAGCACCGCAGTACGTGTCGTGGGCGCGTAACAACCAGAGCGCGCTCGTTCGCGTGCCGGTCGCGAAACGTGGCAAGGCACAGTCCACTCGCATCGAGTACCGCGCCATCGACTCCGCCACGAACCCCTATCTCGCCTACTCGGTGCTACTCGCCGCCGGGCTCAAGGGCATCGAGGAGGGATACCCCCTGCCGACCGAGGCAAAGGGCAATCTGTTCGAGATGACTGCTGCCGCACGCGCCGAACTCGGCATACGCCCCCTCCCCGATTCGCTCGACCGCGCGCTTGAGGAGATGGAAGGCAGTGAGCTTGTCCGAGACACGCTCGGTGAACACATCTTCGAATGGTTCCTTCGCAACCGGCGCTCGGAGTGGCGCGATTACCAACGCCAAGTCACCCCATTCGAGCTGAACCGCTACCTGCCGATCTGGTGAGTGACGTGCAGCCCTTCTTGGTATTCCCGAACCCAGCGCCTCCTGAGCTCATCCAGATGCTCGACCTCACGGGATGGGCTTGGCGCGCGTGTAGCGACGATCTCGCTGCTCGGCGCGACGAGCCCGACGATGGGTGGGGCGGCGCGATCGTGGTCGCTGACCAAAATCCGGAAGGCGCGTTCGCGATGTGTCGGGCGTTGCGCAAGAACGACCGACCGCTCGAACCGCTGCTGTTGTTCGTGAGCGGCGCACAGCTCACCGAACTCGACTTGCGCGACGACCTTTACGACGACTTCTGCCTGTGGCCCTTCCAGCCCCGCGAGTTCGAGGCCCGACTCAAGCACGCGATGTGGCGAAGCGGTCGCAGCGCGCGGGCCGAGGTCATCGAGCACAGCGGTCTGGTGCTCAACCTCGAGACCTATCAAGCCGCCATCAACAACCAGCCGCTCGACCTCACGTACATGGAATACGAGCTACTGAAATTTCTCGCCTCACACCCCGGCAAGGTGTTCAACCGTGAGACGTTGCTGTCGCGTGTGTGGGGCTACGACTACTTCGGTGGCGCCCGAACGGTCGACGTCCACATCCGACGGCTACGGGCCAAGCTCGGCGAAGAGAACGCCAACCTGATCCAAACTGTGCGGTCAGTCGGCTACTCGTTCGGTCAATCGCGCTGGGGCTAGCGCTCCGTGCCGTCAGCGCGCTGGTGCAGCATCCGCGTTGGCGATGGCGAGGTGCTCGGTGCCCTCGTATGCAGCGTCTCGATCGCGATGCAACACCGTGCCGATGATGGCAGCGAGCACCGCGCCGCTCATCACGATGACGACGGGCATCAGTACGAGAATCATGATCATGACAACGGTGCCACCCATGCCGCGTAGGTTAGCGGCCGTCACCTGCGAACGCCCACGCTTCGATTTCGACGCAAGCACCGAGCGGTAAGCCCGCGACGGCAATCGTGGAGCGCGCGGGTCGATTGTCGCCGAACGCCTCGGCGTATTGCGCGTTCATCGCCGCGAAGGTGCCCATGTCGGTGAGAAATACCGTTGTCTTGACAACCTGCGCCATCGACGAGCCGTTTGCCTCCAGCACGCCTCGCAGGTTCGCGAGCACTTGGCGGCATTCAGCATCGGGCCCGCCGGCGACGAGCTTGCCGTCGACCGAACCGGTCTGGCCGCTCACGATGAGGAACTCACCGGCGCGCACCGCGGGTGAATACGGACCAAGTGGCTTGTTGACGCTCATGTGCTCCCTTTCGCATTCACGAGCGGCGCGTTCAGGCGCCGCGAACCGGCAACCGCGCGCGGCTCATGCTTTCGACGGTACTCCGCACGGCCACGACGGCGGCAGCCCACATGCGCGCCATGTGGCGAGCGCAACAGCGGCGAACACCGCGTCCGAGCCGTTGACCGACGGCCCGGCATCGCCTTCGATCATCACATCCACGTGCACCATGTGGGCCGCCTTGACGATGCCGAAGCTGCGCATCGTGAGATCGTGTACGTCCCCATTCGTATCCACCGCCAGCTGCTCGCTCGTCACCCAGCTATAGGCCATGTGCGCGGCGCCGATGCAATAGCTCCGAAGCACGGTCTCGTCCAGCGGGTCACCACAGCGCACGCGCACCGATAGCGCACCGTCGGCGAAGGTCGCCGAAGCCACCGCGCCGTCGGGCGAGGTGACCTCGGTCGCTCCGGTCGCGGCCGCAACCAGCACGACTGCTTCCACCCAGCCCGCGCCACGCAGGTCGACCGAGGTGGCCAGTCCTGCGACATCGACCTCCTCGACGATCAGCGCCGGTGCCACCGCGTGGATCGCCGCGGTCACACCGGCTGTTCGCGCGACCCGCACGACACCTGACCCATCAGCGCGCATTCCCGCTGCGAGCGGCGGCCGTTTCGGCCCGAGGCGAACCGTGTCCTCGCGTGACAACGCCGCGCACACCGTTCGCTGTTCGCGATCGGCAAGTTCGCGAGCTGCAACCATGGCCACGGAGTGACGCTTGGCGCCGAAAGCCCCACCGTTCGCCAACGTCGTCGTCGGCTCGCCACTTGGCAAGCACCACGACACGTCGGGTTCGAGGTACGCCGGCTCAGCCCACGAGGTGCACAGCGTCAAGGTCCACGGTCCATCGGGAACGGTCAGCGGCGGGTGCGCGGCAGCGGTGGTCCGTCGGCCTTGCACACGTTCAGCAGCGAGGCGGGCCTGCATCATCGAAATGCCGGTGACCCAGTTCCCTTGATCGTCGAGCACCGCGTAGAGCGCGTCATCGGGCACCGAGTCGATCGAGAATCCACCTTCGCCGAGCGCTATTGACGAGCCAACTCGTTGCGCGGCGCGTCCCTCGATCGTCGCCCGCCGCGTCGCGGCTTCGAGATCGCGCGGCTCCACACGTGGCGCTGTAGACCCGCGCATCCGCGCCGCCGCTTCCTCGATCGTCTGCCAGCCGGTACAGCGGCAGAGATGCGCCGCGAGCGCGTTGCGCACCGTCAACGCGCCGTCGTTGCGGGTCGACAGGCGCACGATGATACCCGGTGTGCAGAACCCGCATTGGCTGGCGCCACACGCGGTGAAGGCTTCTGCCCAGGCGTCGCGATCGTCGGCGTCGAGACCTTCCAACGTGACGATGGCACGGCCATTGACACGGCGCACCGGGGTCACGCACGCCACGCGGGGCTCACCGTCGACGAGCACCGTGCAGCAGCCGCACTGACCCTGCGGTGCACACCCGTCCTTCACCGACACCAGGCGAGGCCGCACCGTGCGCAACGCGTCGAGCAACGACCCGGACTCGTCCGCGACCGACAGCGCGACACCGTTGACCACCACCTCCACCACGCAATCTCCCGTTCGTTGAAGCCGAACCTGTTCGTCAGTCCGAATTGTTCAGAGAACGGGACGGACGATCGATTCGAACTGGTCGATGGCGAGGCGCGCCCGTGCCGCGAGTTCGTCGGCCTCGAGGCTGCCGAGCGGATGGGGCACCTCGGCCCAGCGAACGTGTTCGACGCCGGTCATGCGACGCGTGGCTTCGAGGACTGAACGGAACCGATCGGTACCGATGAGCATGGCGGGAATACCCCGCCGTTCGACCGTGAGTTGGTTGAGCAGACCGCTCGACGAGCAACTGCCTCAATCGCCATGGGTGAGTATCACCGCGTCGCACGAGTCGACGGCGCCCCACTCGTGCGCGCTCAACACCTTCGCAGGGTGATAGCGGCCTCGCACGGTGCCTGTGATGTGGTGGCGCGAGCGCAGCTCGGCTTCACACGCGTCAAGCAACTCGTTGGCGTTGAGTTTGCCGTTCGACCACAGCCCGATGGTCTTGCCGTCGAACGTGATCAGGCGCGGCGCCAATTGGGTCTCGACATGATGTGGCGACACCACGGGATTCATGAGCTTCATGCGACCTCCTGAGGAATGCGAATGACCTTCTCTGCCATGCCGCCGTAGGGCAGCATCGCGTGCACGAATGCGCCGGCCGGACCACCCGCAACCGCGATGAGGATGTCGTCCGCGGTGCCGGCGATGGACACCGTCTGTTCGTCGTCGCCTTTTTGCACGGGTGCACCGCGTCGATCCATCAGGCCGCCGGTCAGCGAGTGGCCGTGCGTCTTCACCCACGCCACGGTGCGCGAGGTGCCCGCAAACACGGCGTCGCGGATATCGGATTTGGTCCAACCGTCGCGCACGAAGATGTCGGCGTTCTCGGGCGGGATCACGAGCGCACAGAACCCGCTCCGACCGAAGCGACCAGTGCCGACAAGATGATGACAGATGGATGCGACGATCTGCGCTGCGGTCGACTCGTGATGGATCGACATCTGCATGTGGCCCGCCGTCGCGAACACGGTGACCACGCTTTCGTCAGGCGCGTAGCCGCGCTCGACATGCAACGGGCGCAGCGACGGATAGTCCTCTTCGTTCTCGGCAACGTGATAGCCCGCGTACTTGGCCGGTTGTCCAAGCGTCGCGCGGTCAAGGATCGGTCGACCGCCCGGCTCCACGTTCGATTCGTTGCCAGCTCCCGGCACCGAACCGAACGCATTGATCTGCGTCAGGCGCACCGCGCGACCAATCGTGGAGTTCGCACGGTTCCCCGGGCCGAGCACGTTGCCGCGCGTGTTCATGCCCAACGCCAGACGAATTGGACCGTTCACAATGAAGCCGACCGCGGAGCCGCCTGTTGTGGCGTTGGACGCGTGCAAGCCGAACGATTCCGTGGCCATGGCCTCGATGATGGCGAGCACGACGGGCAGATACTCCGGCCGACAGCCTGCCATGACCGCGTTGATCGCGACCTGCTCAACCGTGACTTCGCGCTGGCGCTCGACGTAGCTGCACACGATGTCGGCGGCGGCGCGACCGCTTGCCGCCACTGCTGCCGCGACCTTGGCCGGCGTTGGCGGCACTACGGGCAAGCCGTCGGTCCAACCTTGCGCGTAGCAGTACTCGATCAGGTCGACATCGTCGCCGACGTCAAGGAGCCGTGTTGCGTCCACATACTCACGGTAGCCGTCAGGGCCTGATCAAGGCGCGACAACGGCGTCGGGTAGGTTCGTCGCGTGATCACACGACGGGCCTTTCTGGCCGGTACCGGTTCCGCGCTCGCGGTAGCGGCCTGCGGCGGCTCTCGCTCCCTCACGGCCACCGGCGCGGCGCCACCCACCACCGCGGCCGCGCGATCGGGACCGCCGGCGAAGCAGGTCATCGGCGCCGGATTTGCCAACGGGTACGACGCACCGTCGGTGCTCATACCCGGTATCGCGCAACGGCTGCCGGTGGTGGTGTTCGACGAGGCCGACGGCACACCGGTGCGTGACGGCGGGCCCGAGACGATCGACGTCTCCGTGCTACAGGGCACCACGATCGTGGCCACCGCAACGCTGACCAAACACTCGCTCGGCATCCCGACGCCCTATTACCCGCTGACCTTCACTGCCCCCGCGGCGGGCGAGTACGAAGTACGCGCCGCCTTCTCCTCGAGTTCGCTCAAGTTCAAGGTCGAAACCACAGACACCGTGAAGCTTGTGCAGGTCGGTCAACCATTGCGCCCGGTGGTCACTCCGACTCTCAAAAACGCCCGCGGTATCGACCCGATCTGCACCCGCACGCCGAAAGCGTGCCCGTTCCACACCATCTCGTTGACCGACGCGATCGCGGCCAAGAAGCCGGTCGTGTTCGTGATCTCGACGCCGGGGTTCTGCCAGACCGCCATCTGTGGCCCCGTACTCGAGATGCTTGTCGACGCCGCACCGGCGCTGTCGCGCTTTCAGATCGTGCACGCCGAGGTCTACGTCGAGCCGAACAAGAAGACCAGCGGCGCGCCGAAGACCACCGATGCCGTGAGCACCTACGGACTCGAGTACGAGCCGACGCTGTTCGTGGCCGATGCCGCGTCGATCGTGCAGGCACGGCTCGACTTCAGCTGGGATCGCACCGAACTCGATGCCGCCCTCGCGCTGGTGCCGTAGGACCGAGTCCCTGAGGACTCGCGCGGATAAGTGAAGCTCGCGGGCGTTCCCCCGACATCTCGCCTGTTCCAGGCGAGATCAACGACGATGTTGCTGGGTCGGATGCGCCTATCGGCGCATCCTCTTATCCGACAGGAACATCGGTCTGAGAGAAGTCGTTGCCGACGAACAACAACGGCTGGCCCGTCTGAACCGCGAGGGCGTACGAGAACGTGTCTCCGAAGTTGAGCCCTGCGGAGTGTCGTCCCTTGCCGAATCGGCGCCAACATACCAACGCGCCAACCGCCAGCTCTTCATCCACGTCAACGATCTCGATCTCGATGCGAGCGAGAAGTTCCTCGAGCAACTGCGTTCCCGACGGTCCTTTTTTGGCCTCGACAACGATGCCCAGCTCGAGATGGGTCGCCGCGGACATCACACACGGCGATTCCACCAACTTGCGCTCGAGTGCTTCGCCCGCGTCCTCACCAAACAACACCGCAATGATCGCCGACGTGTCGACCACGTTCACGACGGCAATCCATCCTCGTCGTACGCGACGATGTCATCAGGAGTGCGAGCGTCGAGCACCGGCAACAACCGAAATCGCTGCACGATGTCGCTCAAGCTCCGTTCGCGACGACGGCGACGCTCGACATCAAGGCGGGCCTCCAGCGAGGCCACAACCACGTCGGTAAGAGACTCACCGGTCAGTGCGGCGAGATCTCGCGCCAGCTGATCGGCTCTCGCACTCTTGATACTCAAGACCATAGGTACCAAGGTACCTATCTAGGTAGAAGAACGCCAACCTTCGGCGTGGTCAGCTGAAGGACTGGCCGCAGCCGCAGGTGCGCTGTGCGTTTGGGTTGTCGATGGAGAACCCGGCACCTTGTAGGCCATCTTTGTAGTCGAGCGTGGCGCCCGACAGCAGCTGCGCGCTCGACGGATCGACGACCACCTTGACCGCGCCAAACGTGAGCTCGACGTCTTCGGTGTCGCGATCGGTGTCGAAGAACATCTCGTAGCTGAAGCCCGAACAGCCACCCGGACGTACGGCGACGCGCAGAGCCAACGCTTCGTCACCTTCGGCCTTGATGAGCTCGCCGACTTTGTGAGCTGCCTTCTCGGTCAACGTGATCACGGGCAAACCTCCGCGTGCATGGGTCTTGAGCCTTCAGAGTGTACCGATCGCAACACCGACGACCTCATGGGCATTCCACGCGATCACCGGTCCGCGGTCGCGAGGTCGACCTGACACGGATCGCTGCGGTGCACGAGCGTACGGAACTCGCGCACCGTAGCCCCGGAACGCTCGGCGACGAAGCCCTCGACCATGCCCTGGTGCAACCCGCAGACCACGGCCGGGTTCTCGTGAGCAAGCTCGCGAAACGGGCAGTGCATGAATGCAATCGTGGCGCCGTCAGCGTCGCGAACAACCTCGGGATCGAACCCGAGGCGGCCGAGATCGCCGAGCAGGGCATCGACACACGGCGTGCGTAGCGCGACACCTTGGGCCCCGACCCGCCCCTGCTCCGCGCCAATGTCGCGTGCGTCTTCAGACGCGACCCCGGCATCGGAGACGGCTTTCAGCAACAACCGGGCGAGCCACGGGTAGGCGGGCGGCTCGAGCCCGAGGGCGGGCGCGTCCGGCGCTAACGAATACATGTGTTGGGGACGACCGACACCGCCCCGTGCGTCGACGCGCAGATCGAGCAACCCGACATCTCGCATGCGCTCGAGGTGAGGGCGCACCGTATTCGGGTGCAATCCGAGGGAACGGGCAATGTCGTTGGTGGCCAACGGTGTCGGCGACCGCGCCAGCTCGAGGTAGATGGCGTAGCGCGTGTTGTCACCCAGCGCCTTCAACACCTCAAGGCGCGACTGCCCACCATTGTCTTCTTCACGAGCCACACCGCAAGATTACACGGCGCAATCCGGTAAAATCCTCCGTATGGCATCTGCGACGCTTCCGACCCCCGAAGATGTGATGGGGTTGCTGCGCGGGGTGATCGACCCCGAGCTGGGGAGCAATATCGTCGAGCTCGGCATGGCGAAGGGCGCCGAGATCGACACCGACGGTGCCGTGCGCGTTCGTATCGCGCTCACCACGATGGGTTGCCCGTTGCGGGCGCAAATCCAAAAGGACGTGCGCGCACGCGTCGGTTCATTGCCCGGAGTCACCAGCGTCGGCATCGATTGGACCGAGCTGACACAAGACGAAAAGGCCGCGGCCATGGCCAAGGCCCGCTGGAACAAAGCCGATTCTGCGCCGGAAACTCAAGTGCCCCCTACCGCCAAGGTCATCATGATCGCGTCGGGCAAAGGTGGTGTCGGCAAGTCGTCGATCAGCGTCAACGTCGCGGCCGGTCTCGCGGCACGGGGCTTCACGGTCGGTGTGCTCGACGCCGACATCTGGGGCTATTCCGTGCCGCGCATGTTGGGCGTCAGCGGTCGCCTCGCGGGGAACGCCGAGACGAAACGCATGGTTCCCATGGAGCGCCGCATTCCCGCGAGCGCAGCAGGTCCTGGCGGGTTGCTGAAGGTCGTGTCGATGGGCCACCTGGTCGACGATGAAGCCACAGCGCTGATGTGGCGCGGCCTCATGTTGAACCGTGCCGTGCAGCACTTCCTCGAAGACGTGCAGTGGGGTGACCTCGACTACCTCATCATCGACATGCCGCCGGGCACCGGCGACGTGCAAATGGGCCTGGCGCGCCTGTTACCGCGCGCCGAGATGATCGTGGTGACCACGCCGGCCAAGAGCGCTCAACGCGTTGCTGTCCGCGCCGCGAACATGGGGCGAAACAACTATCTGCGCATCGTCGGCGTGATCGAGAACATGAGCGCTTTCGTCAACGAGCTGGGCACGGTCTACGAGTTGTTCGGCTCCGGCGGCGGCGCCGCGCTCGCCGAGGAGGTCGGCGTTCCGTTGCTCGGTCGTGTTCCCATTGACGAAGCGGTCGCCCACGGCGGCGACGAGGGCGCGCCCGTCGTGCTCGGT
>JAYUFA010000092.1:0-18001 GCA_043738925.1 Actinomycetota bacterium | reverse complement strand
CAGGCCGAGCCGAGGTGGCCGGTGAGTGTGGTGATCGGCTTGGCGATCGCTGGGCAGGCCGCGTTACCGGATCGTGTCGCTACGCAACCTCGTTGGCTTCTGCCGGCGGTGGCGGGTGTGTTACTCGCGGTGATTGTCGTCGCGAGCATGCGTCGTATCGATCACGCGTCGAAGCGGTTGCACTCGGCGACGATCGCGTTGATCGCGGTGATGAGTTTGGCGAACGCGTGGTCAGCTGGTCGGCTCATCTTGGGGTTGCTGAATGGGACCGAGGGCCAAGACGCGGGGCCGTTGTTGGTCACGGGAGGCGGGATTTGGCTTACGAACGTCGTCGTGTTTTCGTTGTGGTATTGGGAACGCGATCGTGGCGGCCCGATCGGGCGAGCGAACGGGACTGACCCGTACCCCGATTTTGTGTTCACCCAGATGCAGAGCCCCGAACTCGCGCCGCCGCATTGGGAACCTCGTTATGTCGACTATTTGTATCTTTCGCTCACCAACGCCACCGCGTTCAGCCCCACCGACGTCCTGCCGTTGTCTCAAGAGGCCAAACTGACGATGGCCGGCCAGTCGCTGATCTCGCTCGCGACGGTCGCTTTGGTCATCGCCCGCGCGGTCAACATCTTAAAATAGGACCGATCAGATGACCGTCCGCGCCGCGGCCGGACGTGGAGCGGCCGCGCGTGCGTCCCGCGTCGAAATGACAGTTGATGTTGGACGCGTGACGGCCCCGAACGCGGGGGCGTTCGGGGCCGTGTAGCACCGGCTCGGTCACACGGCTGGGGTGGAGAGGCCCAGCGGCGTTTCTCGTCAGCCGGCGGTGCTTGAGGCGGCCGGCGCTGCGGGTGTCGTGGCCGTGCCCGCCGCGGCTTTCGCGGCGTCCTCAGCAGCTTCGCGGGCCGGGGACTCGGTCGCTTCGTGCGTGGCGTCTTCGTTCGAGCCGCCGCGGCCACCATGGTGACCCTGTCCTGAGTCTTCGGCCGCTTCTTGGGCGGTGGTCTCGCCGGCCTCATGTGTGGCGTCTTCGTTCGACGTTGCTTTCGCGGTGGCGCCGGTCGCGGCGGGATCCGTCGCGGTTGTGGTCGGGGTTGTCGATCCGGTTGATTGTGCTGACGCGGCGACCAGCGGCGCCAATGCGGCGACGGCGAGCGAGCCGACACCGATCGAACCGGCGACTAGCGCTGTCACTGCGAGCTTGTTGAACTTCATGTGGCGTTTCTCCTTGAAATCGGGGGTGAGGTGCCATTGACCATGATCTGTTCCGACGGTGAGACCCGCGCTCACTGAAAGCAAGAGCCCGGTGAGTAAAGCCCACCGAAAACGATTCGGTTCGGTCTGGTCGCGCGGAGGCGCCACAACGTCAACGCAGTCGACAGCGGCGCACGTGTCCAATGAGATCCCTCGCTGCGGCATCATCGCCGTGTCGATCGTGTGCGCCGTCGACGCGATGACTGCGCCGCTGGTCACGGTCTCAGTAAGGGAGCGGGTCGCGGTGTGGCGATGTTCACGATGTGGGTGTGCAAGTCTGGGCTTGGGTCGCTGCTTTTGTGCTCGAGACGCTGACGCGGCGCGAGCCGCGGAACACCTCGACCGCGAACGCTGACGCCGCTTGACGATCATCGAGCGGAAAGATCACGAAACCGGCGCAGGGACGCTCCGATTTGTGTACGCCGCACACGGTGAGCCGCACCGACGTGACCCCCACGTCATAGACCGGCGATTCGGTGGCGAGGTCGCGGCCGGGCCTTTGTTGGGTCGGTATCGACCGCGCTGGTCGGCGCGTCGCAGATGGCGATCCGGCCGTGTCGGCCGCATCTGCGCGGAATGGTTCACGACCCGACCAGTCGATTCAAGGTCGTCGCTATGGTGCACGCTGCGAGGTGGGTCGGCCGCGTCGTAGCGCCAGCCAGCACACGGCCCCGATGAGCAGGATCGCCCATGAGCTGATGAGGCGGTAAAGCAGCACCGCGCTGAGCGCGGGCACGGGTCGTATGTGGCGTGCGGTGAGCGCCGCGGTCATCGCGGGTTCGACCACACCAATGCCTCCGGGCACGAACGGCACGGCAGTCGCGGCCTGCCCGCTGGCGTAGGCCAGCAGGTCGTCTGCGGTCGCTGGGAGGCGCACATTTCGACAGACCGCGGGGACCGGGCGACCAGCGGGAACAGTGTCGCATCTCGTGGGGATAGTGATCATGGCGTGAGACGCCGCTATCCATACTGCGCAGTCCGCGGCGACGCTTGTGAACGCGAGGACCGCGGTGAGGGTGAGGTCGCGCGGGCGGACGTCGATGACCGAAAGCCGTTCGGCAAAGCGATCCGCGGCGATCGCCGCGTCGGCTGTGTCGCGGCGCCGCACGCGACGCTGAACCCGGATCGCGCCGGTCAACGCACGCCGGAAACGCGCCGGGGCCCGCACGACGAGCACGACGGTGGCGAGTAGCACAACAAGCACGGCAAGTGAAGCGGCACCCGAGGCGCTGATGCCGGTGACTGCCAACAGACAGAAGGACGCGATAGCGAAGAACGTAACCAGATTGATCGCGGTGAGCGCCCATGCGGCGACCGCGGCGTCGGTACCTCTATTTCGCAGCCATCGGTATGCGTAGGCGTTCGCGGCGACCGGGCCTCCCGGCGTGACGAAGCTGACGGCATTCTGCGCGAATACGAACGCGAACGTGGAACGCACGCTTGTCGGGGTCCCAGCCCGGCGCAAGAGTGCGTGTTGCACGAGCGCGCCCGTGATCTGTGACAGGAGCCCAAACGCGACGGCTGCGAACAGCCAGCGCAGCTTCGCGCCCTGGAAGCGCAACATCGCACGGTCGATCCGAGCCCGATCCGAAACCACGAGCCATGTCAGGTAGCAAACGAACACCGACACGACCACGGCGGCGATGCCGCGACGCGGACGTGCCAGTGGCGAGGCCACCGCGAGGGCGATCTCATCTCCGACGTCGAACTCACTCACCGATGCCATTCCCCTTCAAGTTCATGGCCCGGTCCATCCGAGGACGGTTTGGGCGGCGGCGACGACGGCGAGGGGCCGTCCGACGCCGTTGCAGAGACGAACGTAAATGACGGGCACTGGTGATGCCGAGCGCCCCTGCAACCAACCGCGAACACGACGCTCCGGCCCGCGCACTGTAAGGGGGGTTGTTGATTCGCTGGATCGGACGCGTTTCGTGGCTGGCGGTGATCGGTCCGGTCACCGCCAGCGATGATCGGGCACTGTGGCGCGATGTGGTGTGTCGCGCGGAGCTCATGTCGGGCGTAGGACTGGTGGTGATGTGGTGTTGTCGCCGAGCGCGGGGGGTGTGGCCGGCGCGGTGCTTTGTAGGATCGCGGTGCGGAGGATTTCGAGCAGTTCGGCGGTAGCGCGGCCTCGGTCGTTGACCCACAGCGAGTCGGTGACGTTGAGCGCGATTGCGATGTCGTCGTTGTCGCTGTACACGAGTTCTGTGGTTCCGCCGGCGTGGCCGATCCATTGCCAGTTGCTTGCGCCGTTGAGGTTGATGGTGCAGGGGCAGTAGCCCTCGACGCCGGGACCGAGGCCGGTGTCGGTGTCGATGGTGTGCATCGCTGCGAGGCTGTTCGTGTCGATGATGATGTGGTCACGGTAGAGCGATATCGCCCAGCGCAACAGCGTTGCTGTGTCGGTCACGATGCCGCTCGCCGCAAAGTTCGGTGCTTGGGCTGCGGGCGGAGCGTGGGTGAGGTGTTGCAGGCTTGCGGGTTGCACTATGCGTTGGTTGAGCTCGGAGTCGTAGCTGTGACCGGTGATTTGTTCGATGAGGAAGCCGAGCACGAGGTAGTTGGTGCTCGAGTACGCAGATTTCGTTCCGGGTGTGAACTGCAGCGGCTCGCGCAACGCGGCGTCGAGGGCTTTGTCGGGTGTGTTGATCGCGTCGGGCGCCGCGGCGAATGTCGCGGTGTCGCGGTAAGGGACCAGGCCGCTGCGATGGGTGAGGAGGTCGCGGACGGTGATAGCGGCGTCGTAGGGGAACTTCGGCACGCGAGTGAGCTGCGGGACGGGCTCGTCGAGTGACACCTTGTTTTCGGCGGCGAGCTGGAACACGATCGCGGCGGTGAAGGTTTTGGTGACGCTGCCGATGTCGAACCGGTCATCGGCGTGAACCGCTGTGCCGGTGACGTTGTCTGAGCCGCTCGCGCTGTGCCATTGCGCGACACCGGGTAGCACGACACCGACCGCGATGCCGGGCACCGACCAGCGCACACGCCAATCGTCGAGCGTGTGTTGTAGCACCGCGGCCAGAGCGTCGTCGGCTGCGGGAGCGAGCGGTGTGAGTATCGGGTCGGTCGCCGCGGCGTCGATGATCGCTTCGCGCGCGACGGTGCTTTGGGTAGGCGACACGGACCCTGCGGGCGACACGGCCGTGGTGGCCGTTTCGAAGTGTGGGCGCGGCGGGGCTTGTGATGGGACCGGGGGACGTTTCGCGGCGTGCGTGTCGTGTGAGGCGGCGACGGAACTGGGCCCGGCGGCCAACTCGGTGTCGGAGGGGCGCATCATCCACGCGGACGTCGCGACGACCAACGCGCCGATGACCGCGGGTACACCGAGGCGGTACACGCTGCGGCGACGCGCCGGGAGTTGCACGCGTTCGCCGTGGTCGAAACCGCGGCGAACGAACGGCGGGCACACGCGTGGCACGCGCCGCGCCGCGAGATCTTCGACCCATCCGAACGCGACCGCGAACGCGAACGTGACACACACCATGGCGCCGATCATCGCCGCCGCGTATGCGCCGATCGGGTAACTGCTCCCTTGTGCCAACACGTGATAGGCGAGAATGATCGCCGTTGAATGCCACAGATAGATCGTCATCGTGCGCTGTGACACCCAGTCGACTATCGCGCCCGGCGTGGCGCGCTCCGCGATGCGCATGATCGGGTCGCGGCACGCGAAGAACAGGCACAACCATGCTGCGCCCACGAACAGGTGCGCCGGGTGCGAGTTGTTCACCACGCCAAGCGGCACCGGTTGGGTCGCGATCCACGCGGCCGCGCCAACACCCGCGAGCAGCGCCCCGGCGAACCAGCCCGCGGGTGAGAGATGATCGAACCGGCCGTCGCGGTGCGCGAACCCGGCCATCACAAACATGCTGTACAACGCGAGATCGCCTACCTGCCACAGCAGCTCCGGCGCCGCGTGCACGGTGAAGTTCGGGTTACGGCCAAAAGCGTCGAGTGTGAACACGATCACGAGCGGTACGACGAACGCCCAAGCACCGATGCGCCGCGTCGCTTTGCGGAGCAGCGGGCTGAGCAACAACAACCAGAACATCGCGCGCACATACCAAAGCGGTTGCGACATCCAGCCGCCCTCCCATACCGAACCCTTCGGGTCACCCAATGGCACGATCCAAAACACGATGCTGTGCCACGGCACCGCGGTACGCGGCGACGGGTCGGTCAACCACGCGACGCGCATGGCCACAAATGCGACAGTGCCGAAGACCCACAGTGGCACGAGCACGCGCCGTCCCCGGTCCGCAAGAACGGTCCGCCAGGGTCGCCGGTCGAGCGACTTGGCGAGCAGCGAACCAGTCACGAAGAACATCGCTGGCACCGCGGCGACGAAGTAGGTCAACACGGGTGCCCCGAACGCGTGCCACAACATCACACGCGCCAACGCGATCGTGCGCAACGTGTCAAGGAATCGATCCCGGTCACCTGGCCGTGCGGTCACCGCGGACGCGTGCGTAGCGCGACGAGAACTGACCACGGCCTGCATACACCGATGATCGGCAATTGACCACACGAAAAACAGTCGGCCGTTGCCGAAGAGCCAAACGACCCACAAGTTCGAACGACGACTGAACCCGAAACGGGTGCCTCCGTAGGGTCAACAGCGGTACTCGCGGCGCAGTGACGCTCGAACGAGTCGCGCGGCCCATCTCGCAGTCGACTGTTTCAGTCGACTGGTTTCCGGGTGATGCAAGGACCACGCTGCAACGGCGGCTCGTAAATCACAGACAAGGATGTCGTGATGATCGCGAACCTACGAGCCGCCGCAGCGTCGTTCCCCACCTACACCGATCACGAAGTCGGAATCTCTGTCGAATACGCGCTCGGGTCGCGCTGTTCGCCGTGATATGCGTCACCGCCGAGACCGGCCTCGCAAGCACGGCGTGCAACATGTTCGACACCGTCGGGTTCTCGATCACGTGACCGCCTACGTCGGCCTCCCGGTGACCTTCAGCGCGACGCGGGCTCGACCAGTGCTCCGACTGTGCCACACACGGGTGCGACCTCGTTGAGTGGGCTCTGAGCGGCGAGGGTCTCGGGGTTTTTCGCTCACCGAACCGAACTGCGGCTGGCCGGTCGGTACCGTTCGTGGGATGCGAGATTTGATGGGTGGCCCTGCGTGGACGGGCAAGGGTGCGTTGCGGCTACCGCGGATCATCGCCGTGTTCTGGGTCGTGAAGGGCCTGTCGACGGCTCTGGGTGAGTCGACCTCGGATTACCTCGTCCACGCAATGGCTCCCGAGGTCGCCGTCGTGATCGGGTTCATCGGGTTCGTGGCTGCGCTCGCGATCCAGTTCCGCACGGGCCGCTATGTCGCGTGGGCCTACTGGTTGGCTGTGGTGATGGTGGGCATCTTCGGCACGATGGCAGCCGACGTCGCCCACGTCGGCTTGCACGTGTCTTACACCGCGTCGAGCATCTTGTACGCGGCCGTCCTCGGGGCCGTGTTCATCGCGTGGCATCGAACCGAAGGCACGCTGTCCATCCACGAGATCGACTCGCCACGCGCGGAGGCCTTCTACTGGTTGACCGTGGCCGCGACGTTCGCGATGGGAACCGCGCTGGGCGACTTCACCGCGTACACGTTGAACCTCGGGTACTTCCCGTCCGCGTTGGTGTTCGCGTCCCTGATCACGGTCCCCGCAATTGGTTACCGATGGTTGCGTTGGAACCCCGTGGCGTCGTTCTGGATCGCGTACGTGCTCACGCGACCGCTCGGTGCTTCGATCGCGGATGGTCTCGGCAAACCCCGTCCCGACGGTGTCGGAGTCGGCAACCTGCCAGTCATGGCAACATTCGCGGGGCTTATCGTCGCCGCAGTGATCTATCTGACCATCACCCGAACCGACATCGCACACCTGCCCGACACCGATACGGACCACTGACCGACCAGTTCGCCGGCGTCGGCTTCAACGAGTAGCCGGTAGCTACTCTCGGAGCCACGGCGACGGCTGTTTCAATACCATCAGGTTCGACGAGCCAGTCACGCGCGGGCCGACGACCGGCACGCGGTATCGCCCACACCGTCGAGCGTCGCCGACCCATGAGCGCAGTTGCGGTCGAGTCGCCGTCTGGCTCGGCGATGACGATCGCCGAACTGCTGTCGCGCGCATTGGATTCGGCCGAGACCACGTGTCGTGTCAGTTCGGGTTGGTCGGTAGCACCGATGCTGACCAGTCGATGTGGTGTTCGTAGGACCATCGCACGGTGGTGTCGGTGATCAGGAAACGGTACGCGAGCCGTAGCAGCACATCGCGGACCGATTTCTGTATTGGGGAATCGGGGGTGGTTCCGTCGCGTGGGTGGCGACGGAACGAGAGGTGCGGGAACGTGCCGTACGCGAGTCGGCCAGGGAGCCGGTTGCTGATGCCGCGAGCGACTTGGTTGACCATGCGTTCAACACGCGCCCGGCGGATGTCGTCGTAGGCGACGAGTGCGTCGTTGAGATCGGCCGCGTCGCGTACGCATTGCGCCAACACGACTGCGTCCTCGATGGCCATTCCGGCGCCTTGGCCCGAGATGGACGACGGTGCGTGCGCGGCGTCGCCGATCACGACCATGTTGTCGGTGTGCCAGCGCGGTGTAGACGGATGGTCGAACACATTGTCGCCGACGACTTCGAGTTCGCTCACCGCGACCAGCTCGGCTGCGGGACCTGTGTCGCCGCGGAATAACTCGATGAGATACTCGCGCCACGCCTGGTCCGTTTTGGTCGCACAGACGTCGGCGGACACCTCCTCGCCGGGGATGTTCGCGAACCACACGACACCACCGATCGGGTCGGTGAGGTGCCCGAAGAACGCATGGCGCCCATAGCGCATATGCCACGTTCCGACCGCCGATTTCGTCGATTCCGGGGCGTCAGCCGGTTGCGTGTACCCACCGAAGTTGACCATGTCGACAAAGCGCGGCGGGGGTGCGTCGGGATCGATCGTCGAGCGTACGATCGATCGGAGCCCGTCGCAGCCGACGAGGAGATCGCCCACTGCGTCGGAACCGTCAGCGAAACGTGCGACGACCTCACCACTCGGGAGCGATGCGGCGCTCACGATACGCTTGTCGTACGCGATGTCGATCCCGCGAGACGCCGCCTCGGCGTTCAGTGCGCGTGAGAACCGGCATCGCTTCACCGTGTGGCTAAGCGTGCCGTCCGCTAACGCTCGGCCGATGTGAAAGGTACGCAACGGTGTGCCTGCACCGCTGATGAGCTGATTGAACGGTGTCGGAAAACCGTTATCGGTGACCGTGTGCCGCGCCCCGATCGCGTCGAGGGCGTCGAGCGCGTTGACCGCGATAGTCAGCCACGACCCGACCTCAACATCAGGCCGGTACAGATGCGCCTCGAACACACGAACGTCAATACCAGCACGCTGCAACGCCATCGCCGCGACCGGGCCCGCGATGCCGCCACCGACAACCAAAGCCCTCTTCACGTCCGCGCTCCTCACTACGAGCCCCGGGCCACGGGCCCTGACCGAAACACTCACCGTAGACACGCAATGACACCACAACCAAGGCCGAATACCACGTCCGACCTTCGGCACGCATCGTTGGGTGAGAGGTTGCCTTTCGCGTTGTTCGATGGGGAGGCGCTGGTGTGCACGGGGTGAGGCCGCCCGGTCGGATTGTCGCGGTGAGCTCATCGAAGGCGGAGACGAGCCCGAGTAATTCGTGGCGGCCCCGTCAGCACCGAGTTCGTAGTGGCCTTGGTGGAGGTTTGACCCGGCGCTGCACCGGCCGCGACTTGTAGACCGCGCCGACCGCGTATGCTTCATAAGAGTGAACGATCACCACATCAAACAGCGTCTCGACGCTTCGCTGCACCGCGGCGGCCACAAGGCCACCGAAGCAGAACTCGTCGAAGTCACCGCCATCGTCCTCGCCATCGTCGGAGAAGTCACCGCGGAGCTCGCGGGCATGATTCTCGAACTCCGTGATCGCGTCGCCGCGTTGGAGAACCCGACGAAACCCGTGGAGGCCGCGTGATGACCCTCGGAATGCTCGAAGGCCCCGATCTCATCATCGTGCTCGTCATCGTCATGGTGATGTTCGGCGCCAAGAAACTTCCCGAACTCGCCCGCGGCCTCGGTCAAGCCAAACGCGAATTCGAAGACGCCATCAAACCCGACACGACGACGACGACCCCGGCGGCGGACGCCAAGGCGATCCCCGCGACCGCTTCTGTTGAACCGTCGCCGACCGTGACCATGTCACGCGCCGAATACGAACAGTTGCAAGCCCTGCGTCGCAGCACCCACGACGACCAAAAGGACAACCCGCCAGTCGCCTAAGGCACCAGAGCGGGGGCGGAAGCTGTCGGGCTGCTTGCCCGAGCTTGGCGCGACCGTGACCGCGGCGACCGGTCGGTAAACTGTCCGGTGTGGGCAACCTCGGCGGCGGTGAGATCCTCGTCATCTTGCTCGTGGCGCTCATCTTCCTCGGGCCCGAGAAGCTGCCTGAGGTCGCCCGCCAGGTGGGCAAGGTGATGACCGAGGTCCGCAGGGTGACCTCCGGCTTTCAGCGCGAGATGCAGGACGCGATTCGTCTGATCGACAACGCAGCGAAGGAGACCCCGCGTCCGGTCGATGCGATCGTGACCGAAGCTGCGACGGTGGATTCGGCCGCCGTCGAACCCGCCGAGGCGCCCCCACACGACGGCATCGACGCGGCATCCTCGATGATCGCCACCGCTTCCGAAACGCCGCCGCTGACGATCACCGAGGGCGGGTGATCCGACGCGAAGGCAACCGAGTGTGAACCGAACCGGATCTGGGCGTGGTCACCGACGTGGGCTCGACTACGTCGGCGGCTCAGCACTGAGTCTTAGCGCTGCCTTGTCGCCAACGCGATATCCCTTGCGGCGCGCTACCGAGACGGCGGCCACGGTGGCAGCCTCGTCCGCGCTCGTTCCATGTCGCCGATCGCAGAGGAGCCGCACACGGCGCCGTTCCGAGCGTGCCAGTTCGTTGGTCGTTCGTCGTGCTCCTCGTTGGGGCTGTCGGCGGGCTCACCCGTGCCCTCACCACACTCATTCGACGCCACGTCGAACCGAATCGCCATCGCACTTGTGATCGAAACATACTGCGCCTCGTGGCCGCGTCACGATGACGGCGACCACTCTTGGATCGCCGGGTCTGCGTACCAGACGTGGCTCGGCCTCGCTCCGCCGATTGCGTTCGCGATAGCGACCGCAAACGCGACGCCGTTCCCGCCACGCACTGGTGGAGCAGCGCGCACCGTTGGCGCTCCGCTGGTTGGCGATCTCGCCGCCGATCCCGGCGTCGGCGATAACTGCGGGCATCGCGGCAGCGGCGCGTGAGGCCGACGTCGTCGCGCTGACGTCTCACCGATCAGATCGTCGATGTCAGTCCTCGAGCCGGAATCCGACCTTCATGGCGACCTGGTAGTGGCCGACAGCGCCGTCCGCGATGTGGCCGCGGACGCCGACTACTTCGAACCAATCCAGGTTGCGGACGCTCTTCGCGGCTTTCGCGATCCCGTTGCGTATCGCGTCGTCGATGCTGTCAGGTGACGTCCCGACGATCTCGGTGAGCTTGTAGGTGTGTCCGGCCATGGCGGCCTCCTCATGTCGGCAGCGAGCACACAGCGTCGCACACCACGCGGTCTCGGTCGACTGTCGGCCGCATCAGTCATGAAGCCGAGTTCTCGCGGCTGCAGGGCTTGCTCGGCCACTCGCCGCACCCAACCGAGATGCCGCGGATATGTCGAACGCTGGGTCGCTCAGCCCGCTTCGTTGGGCCAGGTCAGTGAGGCCTTGAGGATGTCGCGGGACGACGTCTTGGCGGTGTGCCGGGATGCGTGTGAAACGGAGGGCTCAGACTCCGCCGGGTGTCCCGGCCGGAGGAGATGGTTTCCTGGTGTTCACCGGGATGGGGTGGCCGGCTACGGGGTGGCTCGCATGGCGGTCGCCGCGATGCTGGCGTCGGCGTTGGTCGCGCCGCTCGCAGTGATCTTTTCGCCGACGCTCAGGTCACCGAGTATCTCGGCCTTCACGGTGGCGACTTGGGTGGTCGATGACATGGTGACCGTCCTCGTGCTGCCGTCGTTCATCGTCATGGTGAATGTCGTGCCGTCGAGCGATTCAACCGTGCCTAGTTGTCGGCGGCGTGCCGGTGCGACCAGTGCCGCTGCCTGCGACCGAGGTGGCTCCGGAGGCGTTGGCGCCGCTCGGCGTTGTGGTCGAGCGCTGGCCGCCGCCGCCGAATCCGGGGTTTGCGTTCGTGCCGATGTCGGTGACGCGCGTTGCGGAGACTTGGGTACCGGTCGCGACGCCGACGTGATCGCCTACCTTGCTCGCCGACCTTGATCGCCGTGACGGACGCGGAGACGGTCGAGGCTCCCATTGATAACGGCACAACAATCAAATCACCGAGACCCCGTCAAGGCCGATCACCGTCGCTCAAGCCGGTGCGCTCACCGACCTCACCACCGGGGAAACGTTCGTCGCGCGAGGCACGGCGGGGACCGACGACATCATCGCCGCCACCTCGATCAACGCCGGTAGCCAATTCGCTACGCGAGGCGCCGCGGCGGGCAAGCCACCACGGCCGACGCCACAGCAGCAACGGGCGCGACATGTGTACCCGCAACGACAACCGCGGCACCGTGAGCACAGAAATCATGCGGTGACACACCGGCACGTCGCCTTGCAATGCCCGAACCGCGCCACCGAGACATGAATGAGTCACCAACGGCGGACCGGGTCGGCGCGGTCAGCGTACGCCGCGCGGGCGATCCTCTCCGATCAGTTGCCTGGCGTGCGGTACGCGACCGAGCGGGCGAGAGCGGCGTCAGCCTCCTCGATGGTCAACAGCTTGACAGTCCTCACTTTGGTCAGACCGCTCGCCCCGACCGTGAACGCAACCGCCGCGGCTGCTTCATCATCGGGGAAATCGCACAACACGTACGCGTCCACCTTGCCGAACGCGAAGTGGAAGGAATCAACGCTCCCACCGACCCCGGCACACATCTCGTTCACCGCAGCCACGCGACTCGCCGCACCAGCTTGTTTCAGGCCCCTCACCGCTTCTGGCGAATAGTTGGCCTCGATCAAATACTTAGGCATGGCGCCTCCGTCTCACGTACCGGTGGTCCCGGGCAGAGATCAACACTGCCACAGCCGACACACCGCCGCAGGTTGCATCATCACTGGCATTCCTCAGGGAAGCACCAGCGCGAGAACCCACCTCTGCGCTCGTTCTATGCCCGCGCAGGTCACCTGGTCCGTCCAACTCGCCCATCGGGCAAGTTCACTTCGGTGTCACTCAGGTGGCCACGCCCATCGTCGCCACCCGAATCGCCATCGATCTAACGTGGCGGGAGGACACCCGTGATGCCTTCCGCTGGTGGCTGGGAATCAGCGGAAACCAGTGCCCTCGTGGCACTCATGCTCGGGGCGAAGGTTCGACAACAGGACTCGACGACACACAGTGCAGGTGAACCGGGTTCAACCCGGCGACGCAAAGGGCGGGCCTTAGCGGGCGCGGACTGCTTTGCCCAGTTGTACAGCGTCACCGCCTTCACGGACAGCTTCGGCGGGACGGCGTTCCCACGCCTGCTTGCTCGGTCCTGGGCGTCCTCGACTCTCGTTGCGTCCTGAGATCGAGGAGTAGGCGCGGCGCTGCAGCGCCGAGGTCTCAGAGTGAACGAGTACTGAGCGTCATCCAAGAACCGCAGGAAGGCGCCGGCATCGGACAGCACGCCCCAGCCCGGTGTGGGCGTGTGCCGTGTCGAGGTATCGGTGATGCTGGGGATGGTGAGCGTCGTCGTGCGCCCAGTGCGGACATTGATTGCACGTAGTTCGTTTCGGTCTGTGGGGGCGAAGACCCAATCGCCGTAGGGTCTCCAGGCTCCGGGGTAGTCGCAGATGTCCAGAGCCGAGCCGGTGGCGAGATCGACGACCTTGTAACTGCACGAGTCAGTTGCTGGCGTGGCGCTCGACGATGAGGTGCCAGAGCGAATCCGATCGGTACCACCACGGATTGCTTCATTCAGCGGAGGTAGCCGTTCATAAAGTTGAAGGAAGTGGTGGCCCGCAGAGCCGTCGTGGCGGTGACATCCTGGGTGTAGGCGAAGGTGCTCGTCTGGGTGGTTTGCATGGTCTGCCAGTTCTGCGCAGCCTGCGCCGCGCTCTGGGCCGCCACTTGGGCGAAGATGGTCTGGGCCTGCAGCATGTCGTTCAGCTGCATGGAGTACAGCGCGGCCTGATTGGCCATACTGACCGCCGAAACGAACCACCCCCCGGACCCCAGGGTCGGCCCAACCTGGGGCGCGAGCCCGTTGGTCGGCGTGACGTAGCACAGATCGAAGATCGAGGAGCACGGAGTTGCCGCGCTGGCGGACTGCATGTTTGCCACACCGACGACGCCGACCGAGATAGCGGCGGCGGCGGCGAAGCGGCGGACGAAGCCGTGACCTTTGCGGTTGCTGCGGGTTCCGGAAAGCTGATCGTTGTTCATGGCGTGCTCCCTTTGGGTGAGGCGAGGGCGTTCCTCGCTGATGTGCCCATCAAACCAACGGAGCCTTCAGAACTGCTTATGGTCCGCTTCAGTGGCTCCGATCTGGCGGACACAGATGGCCACAGGTCGACAACGCGCTTCCGCAGGTGAGTGCCGTTGCGACCATTCGCTGACTTGACTCGCAACCAGCGACCGACCTCACCCACCGCCCCCGTCCACCCACACGGCGTCGACCCGCCGGGTGACCGGGGCGATGTCATCGTTCGCGATGACATCGCGGCGACTGAATTTCATCTCGGTCGCCGACGTCCATGGCTTGCAGCGGCGTGCTTGGCGTGACGTGAGCACGGTTTCATAGACCGTGACCGGGAAGTTCCAGTTGATGGTCTCTCCCTGGGGCACGTACCCGACGCGCAGCCCGGCCCGCCGGTGCATATGCCCTTCACACAGCGACAAAGCAGCGACCAGCAGCCGCAGCAACGAGGTCTTGCCGATCCCGAGGGGCCCACGATCCCCACGAACGCGTCGTCGTGAAAAGTGGGCATCACACGTACTGTTGCGTTGACGGATCGAGCGGACTCGGCGAGGGTGCCGGGGTGAAGCGCCGTCGTCGTCCGCCAACATCCTCAGTCGAACCTTCAGTCTTCGCTGGCTACCGGTTCCCGCCCGAGGTGACCTTGTTGGTGGTCCGCTGGTATCTCCGCTTTGGGTTGTCGTACCGCGACCTCGAGGAGCTCCTCGCGGAGCGCTCACCTCGGCAGCATCCTCCACGGCTGCCTCGGCCACCACAGCCTTTTTACAACGAAGACACCGCCTGGGCCCAACGACAACCAGCAGTACCGAACAAAGAAACCCGACACGCCTCCCGACACCATGTGGGCCTGGCGTGTCTAGCTGAACGGCAATGCAGATCGTGCGTGGGTAGCCCCACTCCGCCCCGGTCCCGAGGCTCGTCTGGTTCGTCTCGGCACCGGACGATAGGGCCACGCGCCGACGGCATGGTCTCAGCGCGAGGTCGTCGCCTTCGCCAACGCGACGATCTCGGTCCGCACGGTTGCGTCGTCATCCGGACCGTGGGCCTGGTAGTTCAGCGTGCCGCCGTGATACGCAACCATCAGCGCGTTTCCCGACGGCTGGTAGAACGCGACGCCGAGCTCGGGCACCGACGTCGCCGCAGCGTTGAGCACCTTGCTGTTCGGGTCGAGCGCATACTTGTCCCACCAAACCGTCACCGTCGCGCCTAGAGCATCCACGGCCGTGCCCGACTTCAACGTCCCGGTCAGCGTGAAGTCGCAGTATTGCGGCGTCTTGCCGGCCACACCCTCGCTGACCGTGCCGCCGAACGCCGCCTCGACGTCAGCGCGTTTGACGATGCTGCACGCCACGACCGGACCGGACGAGGCCGCAGAACCCGCCGAGCTCGACGCGCTCGTGGACCCAGTCGTCGCGCTCGAGGTTCCAGGCGCGGCCGATGGTGCCAGGCTCGACGAGGACGAGCCACAGCTAGCCACAGCGAACGAACACACCAGGCCAACAGCGGTGAACCAGCGAACCATCCCCGGCCTCCTCTACGACCCGTATGGCCGACGCATCATGACACATCACCCTACGCGTCTGCCCCGTCGTCAAACACGCAGCGCTGGGCTCACAGTCGCCGCGACATGGCTACGAATCAATGTGGCGTTACTGGCAAGACAAGACCACCTACAACTCCGCGCGTCACCGGCCAGCCTGACCAGACGCCGGCGATCCGCACGCAGGTCTCATCGGCAAGCCAGAGTGAGCCGACTGTGTGGCGGGATGGTCGCGCCGTGTTGATCAACAACGGCGTGAAGCGTCGAACCCACCGGTACAGGGTGACGTGATCAACGTCGCTGCCGAGCTCCGCGAGGAGCTCGTCGAGATCGCGGTATGACAGCCCGAAACCGGAGATACCACGCACCGCCGACATGATCACCTCCGGCGGCAGCCGGAAGCCGACGAACGCTGGGAGCTCGACCGAAGATGTTGGCGGACGGCGACGGCGCTTCACCTTGAAACCCTCGTTGCCGGCGTGCGATCCGTGAACGCAACAGCGTCGCCCGGACGGTGTTGAAGCCGCGAATCCCATCGAGCACACGATCCAGGCGTAGACCGCAGTGTCGAAACGGCGGAGCCGCTACGCACGGACCACGATCGCTCTCGGTGAGCTGCGCCCCGCGGCGGCGCGGATTCTGGTCGCGGGCGGCTCCGTTCGACATGTGACGACGGATCGTGTTTCGCGCCGATGACGACGTTCGTCGCACGCGCGGGCGGGCGTGGGGGGCGCTGGTAGCTTCCGGGCCGTGAACGGGCGCTCGGGCGTGAAGTATCGGCGTACGTGGCCGCAGCGCATCATGTTGGTCGGTTGTGTCGGATTGATCGGTGTGTCGTTGTACACCGCGTCGTACGTTCGCGGTGTGTACAACGATGTCTCGGCGATCCCACGTATCGAGGTCGCCGCCGGAACCCTCACCGACCCGGCGCAGCTCAACGCCGGGGAACCGCGCAACATTCTGATTCTCGGCACCACCGAGAACGCTGGCGTCGACCCGAACGACCCGCTTGTCGCCGGTCGCGGCGACGTGTTGCTGTCGGACACAATGATGGTGATGCGCGTAGAACCAGGCACCGGGCAGGCATACGTGATGTCGATCAACCGCGACATCTACGTACCAAGCATCCGCAACAAGATCAACGCCGCCGTCGCGCTCGGTGGCATCGGCCTCGCCGTGAAAGTCGTCAAAGACTTTCTCGACATCCCCATCGACGACTTCATGATCGTCAACTTCACCGGATTTCGAAAAGTCGTCGACGAACTCGGCGGCGTGCCTGTCTGGTTCCCGTACACGGCCCGCGACCTCGGATCGTTCTTCGACGCCACAGCCGGATGCCACGTCCTGTCCGGCGACGACGCCCTGAACTACGTCCGCAGCCGCCACTACGAACAAATGATCAACGGACACTGGGTGCCCGACAACGGCAACGACTACGCCCGCGCGGAACGCCAACGAGACTTCTTGGTGCTCCTCCTCGATCGCGCTGTCCAAAAAGGCGCCCGGAACCCGACCGTTCTCAAAAACCTGCTCGGCACCGCGACCAACAGCAAAGCCATCACCCTCGACACCCAACTCACCGTGCAACAACTCCTCGACCTCGGCCGAGCGTTCGCGAACTTCGATCCTTCGAACCTCCAGCGCACCACACTCCCCGGTAGCGGCGCAATGATCGGCGACGCCAGCGTCATCCTCCTCGACGAACAAGCCGCGCAACCGATCCTCGACGTGTTCCGCGGCAAAGGCGACACGCTCCGACCCGACCAAGTCAACGTGAAAATCGTCGACGCGCGAGGCCCAGTCACCGAGAACGCGAAAGCCGACACGCTGCTCGCTGGACGAGGCTTCCACATCAACGGCCACGTCCAACAAGCAATCGGTAACCACCAGCCACAAACGATCATCGAATACTCCGCGGACGAACGCAACGCCGCGCTCCTACTCGCCCGCAACCTCTGGGCCGACCCCACCTACCGCGAAGTCACCGGCCTCAAACAACTCACCCTCACACTCGGCGCCGACTACCAAGGCGTGCTCCTACTCGCGAAACCCGAAGCAGACCTCCAAGGCAAATTCCCTGGCGTCACCACAGCAGCCACACCAACAACAACACCGCCAGGCACCGCCACCACAACCACGACCGCGACCCCAGACCCACCACCCAACACCGCACCAACCACAACATCAGGCATCTACGGACGACCCCCCGACAACGTCACCTGCAAATAGACCGGCGTGGCTGGTCGCACGGTGCGACTCAACCGGACGCGGAAGAACGTGGGCTGACGAGCACCCATTGTCAGAGACC
This sequence comes from Actinomycetota bacterium, assembly GCA_043738925.1. Classification (GTDB taxonomy): domain Bacteria; phylum Actinomycetota; class Acidimicrobiia; order Acidimicrobiales; family WLNW01; genus WLNW01. Next base: position 377 of record JAYUFA010000092.1, on the reverse strand, counting down.
GAGCGAGTCAACCAAATTAGAGCGTTTGCGGCCCGGATCACCTTGCCCGCGTCGTAGCCAACTGGCTGGCGGGCCTGACCTTGGGGACGCTCCGCGCGTGCAGGATCGCGGCGCCAGGTGCGGGGATCCTGACTGATTGTGCATTGGCCGCGCCTCGCAATACCCCAGCGGATTCCATGTCGTGAACACGGCCCCAGGATGCAATCTTCGCGCCGACGAACGAAGCACTCGAGCGCTGCGAGACGGGCGCGAAGTCGTTCGGCAGGAGCCGCCGCTAACAGGGTGCTGAAAATCGGCTGATGGTGCTCGCGTTTGGTCGCGGGATGTAAAAGACTGTCGGTCATGCGTGGAGCTGTTGATTCTCAGTTGGCGATGTT
>JAYUFA010000091.1:0-2584 GCA_043738925.1 Actinomycetota bacterium | reverse complement strand
CCTGCGCATCGAGCGGTTCCAGCAACCCGTCGAGCGACGCCTGCTCCTCGGCGAGGTCGTGGCACAGGTCGTTCAGGTCAGGCACGGATCGAGACTAGGGGGTTCAGCGGATAGGTGAAGCGTCGTGGGCGTTCCCTCTACATCTCGCCTGTGCCAGGCGAGATCAACGACGATGTTGCTGGGTCGCACGGCGCGTTCGGTACGGTGGAAGGCCTATGAGCAAGGTCCTCACCTCTCTCCCGGTCGGCGAGCGCGTGGGCATCGCGTTCTCCGGCGGGCTCGACACGTCTGTCGCGGTCGCTTGGATGCGCGAAAAGGGCGCCATCCCCTGCGCGTACACCGCCGATCTCGGCCAACCCGACGAGCCTGATCTCGCGGGTGTCCCCGATCGCGCACAGCAGTACGGCGCGGACATCGCACGGCTGGTCGACTGCCGAGACGAACTCGTGCACGAGGGGCTCGTGGCCTTGCAGTGCGGTGCGTTCCACATCACCACCGCCGGCAAGACCTACTTCAACACCACGCCCCTCGGGCGCGCGGTCACGGGCACGATGCTCGTGCGCGCCATGCACCAAGACGGCGTCGACGTGTGGGGCGACGGCTCCACCTACAAGGGCAATGACATCGAGCGGTTCTATCGCTACGGCCTGCTCGTCAACGAGAACCTGCGCATCTACAAGCCGTGGCTTGACACCGCGTTCGTCGACGAGCTCGGTGGGCGCGCCGAGATGAGCGAGTGGCTTGTCGCGCGCAAGCTGCCCTATCGCGCAAGCACGGAAAAGGCGTACTCGACCGACGCGAACATCTGGGGTGCAACGCACGAGGCGAAACACCTCGAGTTCCTCGATGCGTCGATGGAGATCGTCGAGCCGATCATGGGCGTGAAGCATTGGGAGCCAGCGGTAGAGATCGCCACCGAGACCGTGTCGGTGCGTTTCGACAAGGGTTGGCCGGTCGCGCTGAACGGCAGTGAGTTCGCTTCGCCGGTCGAGCTCGTACTCGAGGCCAATCGCATCGGTGGTCGCCACGGGCTCGGCATGTGCGACCAGATCGAGAACCGCATCATCGAGGCCAAGTCGCGCGGCATCTACGAGGCGCCGGGCATGGCGCTGCTCTTTCTCGCGTACGAACGGCTGGTGAGCGGCATCCACAACGAGGCGACCGTCGAGAACTATCGCACCATGGGCCGCCGCCTCGGCCGTCTGCTGTACGAGGGTCGTTGGTTCGACCCTCAAGCGCTCATGTTACGCGAACCCCTGCAGCGTTGGGTGGGTTCCGCGATCACCGGCGAGGTCACCGTTCGCTTGCGTCGAGGCGACGACTACACCATCACCAATACCGCGAGCCCGAACCTCACCTATCACCCCGAGCGTCTCTCGATGGAACGCAGCGAGAGTGCGTTCGGACCCGAAGATCGCATCGGTCAGCTCACCATGCGCAACCTCGACATCATCGACTCGCGCGACAAACTGACCGTCTACCGCGACGCGGGCGCGCTCGGCGCGGGCAGCGGTGTCGGCCTACTCGGCCTCGACGCCGGCGAGTAGTGAAGTCCGAAGATCGGGGATTGCATGAGGATCGGGTTGTTCTGTGGCGTCGACTGCGCCACGCCCACCGCGTTGATCGCACGCGCAGTCGACGCGGAAGCCCGCGGGTATGCCACGGCGTGGGTTCCGCAGACGCCGTTCTTCGACGCGCTCAGCGCGCTTGCCGCGGTCGCGGTTCGTACATCGACGATTGAACTCGGCACCGGCGTCGTACCGGTGCAGACGCGTCACCCCGCCACCATGGCGCAACAGGCGCTCACGCTGGCCGGTTTGGCGGGCGACCGCGTTTGTCTCGGCATCGGCGCGACACACGCGCCGGTGTCAGAGGGATGGTGGGGCGTGCCGTACCGCGGCATCGTCGACATCGTCCGCGAGTACGTCGACATCGTGGCCACCCTGCTGACCGACCGAAAGGTTGATCATGTCGGCACGCACTACACGGCTCGTCTCGACCTCGCCGAAGGGGGCCCGACTCCATCGTTGGTGCTCGCTGCGCTGGGTCCGAAAATGCTCGACATCGCGGGCGACTCATGCGCGGGAACGTTCACGTGGATGACCGGGGTGCACACGCTCGCGTCGCGCACGATCGAACCGTTGCGAGCGGCGGCAACGAAGGCTTCGCGCCCCGCACCGCGCGTGATCGCCGGTTTGCCGATATGTCTCACGTCAGATCTTGCGGCGGCGCGTGCGTTCGCAGAGCCTCGTCTTGCCTTCAGCGCGGCCATGCCGTCGTACAAGCGGGCCATCGAGTGGGAAGGCGTGGCGTCACCGGTCGACATCGCGCTCATCGGCGATGAGGCTGAACTGCGTCGCCGCCTCGCGGCGCTCGAAGCCGTCGGCGTGACCGACTTCTGCGCGAACATCGTCGCGTCCGACGCAGATCGCGACAATACGTTCGCGTTCCTCGGCGAACTCGCCCGCGAGCGAACCGCTGCGTAGCACCGCGCTCACACGGACGCGCCGCCGTCGATGATGATGCTCTGGCCGTTGATGGCCGCGGCAGCGTCACTGACGAGAAAGGCCACTGTGGCCGCGAC
>JAYUFA010000090.1:0-6817 GCA_043738925.1 Actinomycetota bacterium | reverse complement strand
GTCGCTCGGCCGACGAAACGGAGGTGTCGAGCGAGACGATGACGCTTTGTCGGAATGGACGAGTCCCCGAGGCAGGTGTGGCGGAGGCAGGCGTCGCGGAGGCAGGCCGACTCGCGACAAGGACCGCGAGGAGCGCGAACGCTGCGAGCGCCGCGGGCCCACGTCGTCGGGTCGTCCTCATGGTATGAGCATGCCATCGTTCACGTGCGCGTCGCATCACCCTCAAGGCGCACGAAATGAAACATCACCGAAGACACGCAGGAGACGTCAACACGCGATCGAGCGAACCTTGCGGCCGAAGCGTTACAGCCGCGGCGAGAACGGCGAGAGCAGCTCGATCGATGTCGTGAAGAACGGATCGGCACACGTTCGCGGCGAACCCCAACGCGCTTGGTAGAACGCCTCGTCGACTTCGGGGTGCAGCGACCCACGCGACGAGCTCTCGGCGTGCACGATCTCGGCGAGTGGCGTGTAGATGTTTCGCCATCCGCGCTCGCCAATGCGAAGGCACAAGTCGACGTCGTTGTACGCAACGCGCAGCCGTGCATCCATGCCACCGACCGCGTCCCACACGCTGCGCCGCAGCATCATGCACGCGCCGGTAATTGCGGCGACATCGCGCACGTTGTCGGCAAGCACGGCGTACGGCCCGGCATCAAGGTTGAGTGCCACACCGCCGGCGTTGAGCACCACGCCCTCGTGCTGGGCTCGTCCATCAGGGAACCGTAACCGTGCACCAACGGCGCCGACCTCGGGGCGCAACGCGTGCTCGAGCATCGCGTCGAACCAGTCGTTGCCGACGGGGCGGGCGTCGTTGTTCAACAGCAGCACGACCTCGCCACGCGCTTCGAGGAAGGCGAGGTTCATCTGGCGGGCGTAGTTGAACCGATGCGGATAGCGCACCACGCGACCGTCGAAGGCATTCAGGTATCGAAGCGTTGCCGGATCGGTGCTCTCGTTGTCGACCACGAGCAGCTCGAGCGGGCGATGTGCAACGTTGCGCAGCAGATCGATACATGGTGCGAGCAGATCGAGTCGATCGCGCGTTGGGATCACGACGGTAACCATGGGGCGCGTCGTGATGCGGTAACGCACGCGATGCCACGTGGGATCAATACCGCGCTCGCGGATGGCGTCGAGACCGCGACGCCGGATGGCATCGTCGATCGCGGCGCGACTGGCACCATGCGCTTGCGGCTTCGCGTCGATATCGGCCGCGGTCGAGCCCGCCGTCTTGCGCCACGAGTACAACGGCTTCGGAATGTGCATGACATTGTCGGTTTTCTCGGTGAGCCGCAGCAACAGGTCGTAGTCCTGCGCGCCGTCGTATTCCGGGCGCAGGCCGCCCACGCGTTCGATCAAACTCTTGCGCACGACGAGCAGATGCGTGATGTAGTTGCATGACAGCAAGAGGTCCGGTGACCAGTCGGGCTTGCAGAACGGTTCGACGCGGCGACCGTCGGTGTCGAGCTTGTCCTCGTCGCTGTACACGATGTCCACATTCGGATCGATGTCGATGGCGCGCGCGACCCAGTACAACGCGTCCTCAGTGAGAACGTCGTCGTGGTCGCAGAACGCGACGTAAGTACCCGTCGCATGCTGCAGCGCCAGGTTGGTGGCGGCCGCAATGCCCAGTGCGGTCTCACTGCGCACGACGTTGATGAGGGCATCGTTCGTTGCCAACGTCTGCAACATCTGCCGGGTCGCTGCGCGCGTCGATGCGTCGTCGGCAATGCAAAGCTGCCAGTGCGGATACAGCTGAGACTTCACCGATTCCACCGCGGCCCGAAGCAATGACGGGTCGGTGTTGTGCACGGGCATCACGATCGAGACGAGCGGGGCGGGCGCGAGACGCGTTGCGCGCGCGACGAGCACGTCACGCCGGGGCGCGATGTCGTGGTGCACGTGCAGCCAACGGCGGTATGCGTCGCCCGGCGCCAGGCCGAGGTTCGCGTACAAGGCGTGCTGCCACGGCAGGATCGCGTCGGGCTGCGCCTCTCGACGCAGCTGTTCGGACAGTGCTGTCTGCGCGGCAAGCGACCCGCCGACATCGCGGCCGACCCATGTTGGCGGCGAGTCGACGCGCGGCGCGGGGATGACAACACGCGCGGACGTCGATGGGTCACCGAGGCACGCATCATCGAGCGCCGCGAGAAACGCAACGGCGGCGCGAGCTGGATCGTGTGCTTCGGCGCCGTGGCCAAGTGCGCGTCGGTGCGCTTCATCCCATGCCGCGTCGTCGCTCACCAGCGCGTGCGCGTCCGACATCGCCTGATGGGTGTGCCCACGGTCGTGCACAACCGTGGGCACACCCATCCCCCGCAATTCCGCGGCGCACGCATCGTCGCCATGAGCGACGACAGCGACGCGTAGATCACGCACCGCTGCTGCGAAATCGAGCGGCGGTACCAGAGCGAGCCGTGGCGCAATCGCGCGACGTGTGAGCGCCACGTCCACACCGACGGCAACGAGCTCGCATGCATCACTGACGCCATCGGCAAGGTCGCCGAGCGCAATCTCGGACGCCATGTCCGGCGCGCCGGCGAAGTGACCGACAACTCCGACGCGACCGCCACGCGGCGCGCGACGCAGTCGCTCGGTTGGCACCGACGGCGCGAGAACGACAACGTTCGCACCCGGCGCCAGTCGTGCGATATCACCCGCGAGGACATCGCTACCGGAGATCACCAACCGGGCATGTTCGAGCACGACCCGCGCCCACGCGGTGGCGTGACGCAACATCGTCACCGCCCCGGGTCCTTCGAGCGGGTCGTCGTCCACGTCAATCAGCGCCGGCGATGCGGGCCCGAGCGAGTCGAGATCGAGTACGAGCGCGGCGTCGGGCGCGCTCGCGCGACATCGGTCGCCGAGCGCGAGGCTGGTTGCGAGAAGTGCCGTGATCGCACCCGCCTCCTGCACGTACGAGCGAAGCCACTCGTCGAGCCGAGCGGGCACTGCGACCACGGAGACACCGGCGGAGGCGAGCTCGGGACACGAGCGTGGGCCCAACTGCGGCTCGACGCACACGAGCGTGACCTTCGCCGTCGCGGCGAGCGCGAGCACGCGACGCAAGAGCTGACGATCTCGTGGATCGGGTGCACCCATGGCGAGACCCGCCGTGTGCAGCACGACGTAGTTGGCACTCACGAGATGGCGCTACCGGTAGGTTGGCCGCACGAACCGAGCATGATGGGAGGGTAGGCGATGCGAGACACGGGTTGGGCGCTGGTACAAGACGCTGGCCGGCCGAAGGTCGATGTCGCCTCCACCATTGTCGATCATGTCCGGCGCGGCGCGACCGCCGACGCCTCGGCGCTCTATGCGCAATGGGGAGCCTTCGTGACCGGCTTGGCGCCTCGCGCCGCGTTCGCTGCCACCGCGGACAATGTGTCGGTGCTCGATGAGGAGCTTCGCCTCGCATGCGATCTTCGCGATGGTGTCGAGCCCGTCGACGCCGACGCGACGTCGGCGCGTCTTTGTTGGCACCTGGCCCGAATGTTGGTGTTGGCAGGCGCGGCCGATGACCCCGACATCACCGTTGAGTTGCTCGCGGCGCGCATCGGCGGACACACCGGGCTGCGTTTCGACGGCGCCGCGCTCGCACGAGCGAAAGCGCACGAGGCATCGTTTGCCGCAATGGTCGACAACCGCGATCCCAACATCGAGCGCGCTCTGCTTGATGAAGAAGGCGCGTGGACCATGCGCGACGCGCTCACCGCGGGAGCCATCACCGAGCATGACGCGCGCATCGCGCTCGCCGCGGCATGGGATTCGTGCGCGATCGCGTGCGCCGATCGCGATCGGGCCGAAGTAGCGGCGATCGAGGTCGCGGCAACGCGCGCTCTTGCGCAGAGCCTGGGCGAGGAACTCGAACGCGACGAATGGATTCGCGCGCGGCTACGCAAGGCCAAAGCCACGAAGCCGGCCACGCTCGCCATCGCCGCCCGGAAGCGAATCCTCAAACGCGGGTGAGTCGACTGCTGACCTCGGCGTCGGAGACCGTGCTGCGCCGGCGGATGCGTCGGCGTTCGCGCAGCATCAACGGCGCCAGTCTCAAGACGCCGACGTACGCGCGCGCGTGCACGGTGGCCCTTGCCCTGTTCCCGTGTACGGCATACGACAGCGTCGAGATCGGGAACCGTACGACCGCTCGCACCGCCATCGCGGGCGGTGCACACTTCACCAGCATCAGCAGCCGGTTGCGCTCGGTGTAGAAGAGCTGCAACGGCGAGCCTGAGCCGGTCGAGGCCGCGTGGTCGTGGCGCACCCGCGCCGATGGCACGCAGCGATAGTGCCATCCGCGGAGCCGGCCGCGCCACGCGAGGTCGGTGTCCTCGTAGTAGAGGAAGAACCGTTCGTCGAAGAGTCCGACGTCCGCGAGGTACGCCGGCCGCAACAGCACCGCGGCGCCGCACCATGCGAACACGTCCGCCGGCGCGAGGTAGGCATCGAGCGTGACCGCGCCGAAGCCACGATCTCGCCCATACCCCGACGCGAGCACCTCGTTGCCGGCGTTGTTGATCGTCGGCACAGTCTCGTTCGCGAAGAGCACGAGCGGGTTGGCTGCACCCAGCGACGCGTCGGCGTCAAGCGCGTCGACCAGTGGGCGCAACCAGCCGGGCTCAACGTATGCGTCGTTGTTGACGAGCGCGACGTACGCAACGCCACGCAGGTCGCGCAGCGCCATGTTGTTCGCGGGGAAGCCGACATTTGACGCGGAGCGCATGACGACGGTGCCTGGGTGAGCCGCCACGGCGTCGGCAACACTTTCATCGGTTGACGCGTTGTCGACCACAACGATCTCGAGCGCGTCCGTCGGCCACTCGGTTTGCGCGACGGCATCGAGGCAGCGCGTCAAGCGATCGCCACCGTTGTAGTTCAACACCACGACGCGCACGCGGGGCGTAGCCGAAAGGGAAGCGGGCAATGCATCGGACATCGCCTATGGCGTAGCACACCGCGAACGGCACAAACGCCGTCAGGCGGCTTGGATCAGCTCGCGCAGATGGCCGTCGAAGGCTTCGGGCGGCGCATTCTCCGGTCCGCCGAACATGCCGATCAGCATCGCCAGCATCAGAGGCTCCGTCTCTTGCAGCTCGAAGAACTTGGCGCGGCGTGCGACGCGATTGTCGCAATCGTCGGCCATCGCCGACGCCATCACCATCGACGCGTTCCGCAGGCGGCGCATGCGTTCGAGACGCTCGTCGGCATACGCGCGGAATGACGGTGGCGACATATCACCGGCGCGGAGCGCGTCGCGTACCAGGCGCACGTCGCGCATCGCTATCGAAAGACCTTGGCCGATGATCGGCGTGTTCCATCCGGCGGCGTCACCGACGAGCACGACGCCCGGAACGTACGGCGTGGCCGTCCACGTGTCATCGCCCGGATAGGTAGCCAGCGGCCCGATCGGGTTGGCGTTTGCGAGCGCCTCGCCGAATGGCAAGCACGCAAAGTTGGCGCTGCGCAGGAACTCGGCCATGCCGGTCGGGCCGGCGAATCGGTTCTTCTGCGCGAGTCCGGGGCAGAGATAGACACGCATCTGTCCGTCGTGTTGGCGGAATGAAGCCATGAACAGTTCGTCGTTCGACGCGAGGAAATCGTGCTCGATCTCGACCTCAAGGCCGTCGACGATCACGCCGGCCACCATGTGCGTGGCCTCATGACGCTCCAGGTCGATGCCGATCTGGCGCCGCACGGTCGAGTTGCGGCCATCGGCGCCGATCACGAGCCGGGCCGCAAACGAGAGCTGCTCACCGGTTACCGTGCGCGCGGTCACCGTTGGGTGAGTACCCGCGGTGACCAGCACGTCGCGCACGCCGCGTATGACACGTGCACCGTTGGAGATCGCGAGACGCGCCAAGCCCTCGCACGCCTCGGGATGGCGCAGGTTCAACGAGCCATCCACGCCCGGCACGATCATGCCCGCGGGAATGGGATGGGCAAGCGTCACGTCAGTCGGAACCGCGTCGTCGTAGTGCACCCACATCCCGGTTATGCGGGCGTCGCTCGCCAGAAGGCACTGCTCGACGCCCAACTCGCGCGCTTCCGCGACGCCCCACGGCACCATGCTTTCGCCGCGGACGCGATCCTCGTACTGCTCGGATGCTTCGAGCACCACCACACCAAGCCCATCGCGCGCCACCGCAGACGCGAGCGCCGCGCCCGCGATGCCGCCGCCGACAATGACCACATCAATTGAGTCCGTCATGACCGATCCTCCTCTGCGTATTGCACCTCGTTCGGAGTGCTCGCCAGCGCGGATCACGCCGAGTTCGGGCCGTTCGCTAGGGTGCAGCCACCCGGCCAGGGATCAGGAGTTCATGACTGCCGACGTGCGCACATCGCGGGGACTCCGATTCGCGCCCCGGGCCCGCTTGGCGGGTGCGCGCGCGAGTTGGCGCGCCGAACACGATCGCGGCGCGGCCTCCGATGGTCTCGCGCCGTGGGCGCTTGCGGCGATTGCCCTCGCGGGCGTCGCGCTCCGGGCCTATGTGCTGCAAAGTCCCATCGGCGCGTTCGACGCCGACGAGGCCACCAGCGCGCTCGTCAGTCGCCAGGTGCTCCACGGCAACTTCCCCGCGTTCATTCGACCCTTGCATCACGGCGGCACGCTGCTCGCCTACCTACGCGCGCCGCTGTATGGGTTGTTCGGTCCGAGCACGGCCGTGATGAAGCTCACCGAGACGCTTATCTACGCCGTCGCGTGTCTCGTCACCTGGCGCGTCGGGCGTCGCATCTTTTCCGAGCGCGCGGCGCAACTCGGCGCTGGCGTCATGTGGGTGTATCCGCCCGCCACGGTGTGGGAATCCACCAA
>JAYUFA010000089.1:0-6831 GCA_043738925.1 Actinomycetota bacterium | reverse complement strand
CCGTCGAACTGATCGAGCGACGTGAGCCGCCAGTAGTCGGGTTGGTCTGCCTTTACCGTGAACGCCTCGACATTGGCCAAGCTCACGAGACGCGACCGGATCGTGACGAGCGGGCTCACGGTGACGCGCGACGGATTCTCTTGGTTGCCCCTGCCCAGACGTCTCCAGGCAAGCGCCGCACCCGCATCGCTGCCGGGCAATGCCGGCCCGATGATTCCGCCGACGATCACCGCGGCCAGGGCCACGAGCGTGCCGGTGCGTACGACCGCACGCCGACCTTTTTCGGGCTCGGCGGCCAACCAGCTAGCGGCCCGATCGATTCGCAGCGCTCGATGTAGGAGCAGGAAGAACAAGGCCGTGCCCGCGTAGGCAAACGTGGATGACAGCCGTTGCTTCGACGCCGCCTCGAGTGAGCAGAAGATGAATACCACGGCACCGGGGGCGAGCGCCTCGAACGGTGACCATATGCGAAATGCCGCCCAGTCAGCGAGGAACGCGACGACCCACATCGCGACGCATGCAGCGAGTACGAAGCCGGGATGCACGGGGACTGGGGTTCGGATCGCTGTGAACACCTTCCACGCGCTTTGCAGATCGGCGCGTCCGGCATCGCGCGTGGCCCACGTCGGTAGCCACGCGCTTGTCGTTGATCGGTACAACACGATGCCGATGGTGATCGCAAGCCCGATGACCGAGGTGAAGGTCGCAACGATGATGCCGCGGCCGACGCGTCGTACACCCGCCGCGATCGCGTGCGACACCGTAGTGAATGCCGCGACCCGCCAGAAGAACGATCGGTCAACGAAGAGCCGACTGAACCCGTACACGAGGGCGATGGACGAAGCGAGCAACGCGAACTCGGTCACGATCAAGGCGAACGGCGATGTGGTGGTCGGTGCTGCTGCGTCGCGCTGTGTCGTGCGGCGCGGGTCCGCGCGCGACACAGCGCGGTCGCGTCCAACGGCGGCGTGGCGAGCGACGGCCGTCATACGGCGGTCTCGGTCACGCGTGTGCGCATCGCTCGAGCCCACACTTCGGGAAACGGCGCGCTTCGAGTGACCCGTAGGAATCGCCGCGACGCCGCGGCCGGTGCCTCGGGCGCGTTGGAATCGTGAGCGCTCGGATCGATGGCCACGGTGCACACGGTGCCGAAGCCGCGATGCAGTCGATGCAAAGTTGTTCGTTCGTCGGCGTCCAGATCGCTCGTGATCACGACCACGGCGCCACGGCGGCTGGTCGCAACCGCGCGATCGACCGCGGCTCGTAGCGACGCGTCAGCGTCGAGCGTGGCCACCGCAAGAAGCTCGAGTTGCGCGTCGAGTTGTGCGTTGCCGGCCAGAAACCCGGTGTCAGCACCGTCGGCCAATACGAGGCGCACAAGATTGCCGCGCTGGTGTGCCGCGCTGAGCACGCTTGCCGCGATGCTCGTGGCGAGATCAAGGCCGTCTTCGTGCAAATGGCCCAAGGTGTTGTCGAGCACGACGGTAAGGCGGCCCTGCCAGGGCAACTCGTCTTGACGCACGAGTAGTTCGTCGTGGCGCGCCGTCGACGGCCAATGGACGCGTCGCAGTTCGTCGCCGACGACATACGGTCGCAGCGCGTAGAAGTCATCGCCGCCACGCGACAACGTGCGGCGATGTTCGAGCCCGGCGTGCGGATCAGCGCCGCCCGTTGAGGGCAACGAAGCAAGGCGGTGCACCGGCGGATACACCGTCAAGCGAGCCGCTGGCGCACCCGGCAGGGTGGCACTCGAGAGCCCGAATGGATCGGTCACCTGCACCTGCATGGGGCCGATGTCGATGACGCCACGGCGCTCGGTGGGCAGGCGATACGCCGCACGCGCCGGAACGCCTGGATGCAGTGGCGCCACAAGCAGGTTAGCCCCGCGCGTGCCGGTCACGGGGTCGTAAACCCGTACGACCGGTGTTCGTCGAGCGCCGCGATTGACGACCGACAACGTGACTTGGCTCGACGCGCCCGCGTGCACACGCGGCGGCGCGACCGAACGTGACACCTCCAGTTGGAGGCGTCGCATGCGTACGGTGGCCACCGCCACGAGGACCAGGCCGATCCCGATGATGCCGAGCACGAACAGCTCGATCGAGCCCAACAGACGCGCCACGACGATGGCAAGCACGCTGCCGAGCAGCACGAGCCAACCTTGGCGCGTGACAACGCGAGGGGCGCGCCGCCGAACGCGTGCAGCGCGCCACGGCCGCATCGATCAGCCGAGGCTCGTCGGCACGGGGATCGCGTCGAGGATCTGATCGACGATCTGTAGCGCGCTGACACCTTGAATCTGCGCCTCGGGTGAAAGCAGCAGACGGTGCGGAATCACATGGCGAGCCAACGCCTTCACGTCATCAGGCGTCACGTAACTGCGCAGCACTGCCGCAGCCTGTACGCGCGCCGCGTTCTGCAACGCGAGTACCGACCGCGGTGACATGCCCAGCGTGACCGCGTGATGGCGTCGCGTTGCCTCAGCGATGTCGATGATGTAGCCCCGCAGCATTGGTGCCACGTGAATACTGCGCGCCGCGCGGCTCAACGCGTTGACGGTCGTCGCAGACACAACTGCGGTGATCTCCGGAGCGCGGTCGCCGTGGCGCTCGAGAATTTCGAGCTCGGCCGTACGACCCGGATAGCCGACGGTGATCTTCATGAGGAAGCGGTCGAGTTGGCTCTCAGGGAGCGGATAGGTGCCTTCGTGCTCGATCGGGTTTTGCGTCGCGATGACCATGAAGGGCGATGCGAGGTGATGCGTGACGCCGTCGACCGTGACCTGGCGTTCGCCCATCGCTTCGAGTAGCGCCGACTGCGTCTTCGGGGACGCGCGATTGATCTCGTCGGCCAGCACGATGTTGGAGAAGATGGGACCCGGACGGAAGTCGAACCCGCCTGTCGCGCGATTCCACACCGTCATGCCCACAACGTCCGCTGGTAGCAAGTCGGGTGTGAACTGCACACGGCCAAACGTTGCGTTGAGCGATGCCGCGAGCGCCTTGCCCAGGCTGGTCTTGCCGACGCCGGGCGCATCCTCAAGAAGGAGATGACCCTCTGCGATGAGGCTGAGGACCATGAGGTGGATGACGTCGCGCTTTCCCCGAATAGTCACTTCGATGTTGTCGCAGATTGTGTTGAACACGTCTGCGAAGGTCTCGGTCGGTTGGACCGGTGCTTGCGTGGTCACGCTTTTCGACTCCGGGGATGGTCGGTCGAGATGATCGACGCTGCAGCAACGGGTTGCTGCAGCGTGCTTTGATGATCGATCGCGATTTTTCTCAGGCTACAACGTGGCCCCAACCGCGTCGGGTCACGTGGTTCGCGAGCCGTCTCGCGTCGCCTGTCTCGACGGTGTTGCTACCGTCGTGACCGTGCGACACGCGCTTGCCATCGACATCGGCGGAACCAAGCTCGCGGTTGGCCTCGTCGACGCGGCGGGGGTGCTCGTTCACCGCTGCCACGCGCCCACGTCGCCCGGCACCGGCGAGGAGCTGTACACCCGGCTACGTGCGCTCGTGAACGAGTTGTTCGTCGACGGGCCCGTCGAGCGGTCCGCGGTCACCGTGTGCGGCGTTGGATGCGGTGGCCCGATGGAGCCGGGTGGCACCACGGTCTCTCCGTTGAACATTCCGCAATGGCGCGAGTTTCCGTTGCGTGAGCGACTGTGTGCCGACCTGAACCTGCCGATCTTCATTGACAACGACGCCAAAGCACTCGCGATCGGCGAAGGCTGGCGCGGTGCCGCTCGGGGCGAGCACAACTACATCGCCCTCGTCGTGTCCACCGGCGTGGGCGGCGGCATCGTGGTTGACGGCCGCCTACTCGACGGAAGCCATGCCAACGCGGGTCACATCGGCCACATGGTGGTCGTGCCCGGTGGGCGTCTCTGTGCCTGCGGAGCGCGGGGCTGTCTCGAGGCCGAGGCATCGGGTTCATCAATCGTGGCCATTACGGGCCGGGCCGCGGTGCACGCTCCGCTCGCCGTGCGCCGGCGCACAGGGCGACTCGTCGGCGAGGCACTCGGCGCGGTCGTGCATCTGCTCGATCTGCGATTGGCCGTTGTGGCCGGTTCAGTGGCCCTTGGATTCGGTGCACCGTTCTTTGAAGCCGCGCAGGAGGCCCTCGAGCACACCGCGCGGCTGTCCTTTGCGCGTGGGGCTCGGGTGGTGCCTGCCGGTCTTGGGACATCGGGACCCTTGATCGGGGCAGCAGCAGTAGGCTGGCGGGCCATGGGCCTCGATTTCGGCGTGCCGTCGTCACCAGCACCGTCCGGTAGTCGCGGTGGCGAGGACGTTCGCCCGTGATGACGCGACCGACCGACGCAAGCACGGCGTCGCCGACACCCACGCTCGGTTGGTTTCTGGCCGTTGCGTCGCTGGTTGCCCGCGAGCCCTCGCTGTGGCCGACAGCCGTGCGTCAGGTTGCTCGCCTGGCCCCGCGCGGATGGTGGCGTCGCTCACCGCGTCTGCCGATGCCATCTCCTGCATACTTCGCATTTCGTTCGCAGACGATGTATGGATCGACGACCGTGCTCCCGGCGCCCGTTGACGTGTGCACCTACCTGCGCTGGTGCCGTACGTTTCCGCATGAGCGCTCGGCCGCCACGCGCGAGACCCGATCGCGGCGAAGGCGGCTGCATGAACAGCGGGGAAACCCCGGAGACGGCCAGAAGGGTCAGAGGTAGCCTCCGGCCATGTCACGCGCCCTGGTGCTCAACGCGACGTTCGAGCCGCTGTGCGTGGTGCCGAGTCGGCGAGCGTTGATCCTGGTGCTCGCGGACAAGGCGGAGACGGTCGAGACCACCGGGCGCCTGTTGCACTCCGAGCGCAACGAGTTCGCCGAACCATCGGTCGTGCGCTTGGCCCGGTACGTACGCGTGCCTTACCCCCGGCGCAGGGCGCTCAATCGTCGAGCCGTCTTCTTACGCGACGATCACACCTGTCAGTACTGCGGCGCAACAGCCGAGTCAATCGATCACGTCATCCCACGCAGCCGCGGCGGCGAGCACACCTGGGAGAACGTGGTGGCGGCGTGCAAGCGCTGCAACTCGCTGAAGCGCGACCGCTATCTCCACGAAACCTCGATGCGCCTGCCCCACGAACCTCGAACGCCGTCGTTCATGGCGCGGTTCGTGCTGGTCGATCGACGTGTGCCCGACACCTGGAGGACGTACCTCCAGCGCGGGCACGAGGGCCACGCCTACGACGGTGTCGCGCGCTCTGCGTGAACAACGCGATCACCACGGAGCAACGCTCAGCGTCGCCGACCTCGGCGTTTGCCGAGGCGCGTACCGAGTGGCCCGATCGGCCGACTCTGACGTGGTGGACGATCGATCGCCGCGTGCTCGTGCTCGGTTCAGCCCAACCGATGTCAGTCGTCGACCTTGCGGCCGCGGAGCGTGCCGGAGTCGAGGTGGTGCGCCGCTCGAGCGGCGGGGGAGCAGTGTTGCTCACTCCCGACGACGTCGTTTGGGCTGACCTCGTGATCACTCCGGGTGATCCGCGGTGGTCGGACGACATCGTGGTGGCTGCGCAGTGGGTCGGCGAAGCCTGGCGGCGAGCGCTCGTCGACCTCGGTGTGCGAGAGCCGTCGCTGTCGCTGCACGCGGGCCGTTCGGTGCGTACCCGCTGGTCCGACCTTGTGTGTTTCGCGGGCCTTGGTCCGGGCGAACTCACCTGCGGAGGAAGAAAGATCCTTGGGATCTCGCAACGGCGTTCGCGTGCTGGGGCGCGTTTCCAGATGGCGCTGCTTCGCCGGTGGGCGCCGACCACGATCTTGGATCTTCTGGCGCTTGATCCTTCCGACCGAAGCGATGCCGAAAGCGCGTTGGCTGATGTCGCGACAGGCGTTGACTTCGCCGTGGCGGACATACAGACCGCTGTCGCTCAGCGCTGCTGACCCAGCGTGTTGGTTCGCTGCGGCGCCTTCGTTGCCGTCGCTCACGCCGACTCGTCGCTGCCGGTGGATGGGATTTCTCGCGCGGAACGTGTGTTCGATTGACACGGTGGGTGGTGAAATGCGCGCTCGGATCCTTGACGAGTGGGTCATCTGACCATAAAGTGGGGACTCGTGGAGCGAAAGGGGTTATCCGTCAGCCGACGGACATCTTCCAAGCATCACACGTGGCGATTGCGTGTTGAGCGCAGCCACCACGCACACAACCGGGTCGTTCGGGCGCTCGGCGTGCCGGCATGGGTCATCAGGAGTCAATGAGTGTTCACGGGGACCTACGAACGGTCGCTCGACGGGAAGGGCCGTTTGGTCCTTCCGCCGAAGCACCGCGCGAAGCTCCCCGCGGGCGGTTACTTGACGCCTTATGCCGGCTGTCTCGCTTTGTTCCCGGCCGACGTCTTCGAGGAGATGCTCACGCACATGCGTGAACAGGTTCGTCGGGGCGAACTCGAACGTGCGGCGTTGGTGGGTGCATCGACGTCCGCCGAGGAGGTTGAACTCGACGCCCAAGGGCGGATAGTGCTGCCGCCTCGTTTGCGATCGTTCGCGTTCCTCGAAACCGATGTTGTCGTCACCGGTGTGTTCGACCATGTCGAAATCTGGAGCGGAACAGCCTGGCAGCAAGCAAGTAGCGCGTTCACGGATTCCGTCGTGAACGTCTACGCCGATGGCCGAGGGGTTTGATCCGATCCAACCCGATTCCTGAACAGCTCGTATTCGCCCGCCTCGACCGCCAAACGACTTCCCACGGAAGGAGATCACCGCCCGCGACCAGCGGCTCGTACATCTGCAGTCTCCCGATCGACACGATGGAAGGCCCCTACTCCGCCCGCTTGCCGTCGAGCCCGATCGGGGGAGAAATCCCGACGTGCGTCT
>JAYUFA010000088.1:0-6844 GCA_043738925.1 Actinomycetota bacterium | reverse complement strand
GACGAACCGTCGCTCGCGCTGCTGCACGGCTTTACGCAGACGGCTCACTGCTGGGGTCCGTTCGGCGACGCGCTGGCGGAACATGGCCGCGTGCGCTTCGTCGATGCGCCGGGTCACGGTGACAGCTTCTGCGAACAGGCCGACGTGGTCGAAGCGGCGTCGCTTCTTGGCCGCGCCGGTGGCCGAGCTACGTACGTCGGTTACTCGATGGGCGGGCGCATTGCTTTACGGCTCGCCCTCGATCGGCCCGAGTTGGTCGAGCGGTTGGTGCTCATCGGTGCGTCGCCCGGCATCGAATTCCGCGCCGAGCGCGAGCAACGCCGACACAGCGACGGAGCACTCGCTGATCGCATCGAGCAGATCGGTGTCGAGGAGTTCCTCAACGAGTGGCTGGCCCAACCCCTCTTCCGGGGGCTTTCAAACGAGGCAGCGCACCGCGACGAGCGTCTTCGAAATCGCGCTGCCGCGCTCGCCGCAAGCCTGCGATGCGCAGGCGTCGGCGCTCAGGCACCGGTCTGGAATCGCCTCGACGAACTCGAAATGCCCGTGCTGCTGGTCGTTGGTGCCGACGACGACAAATACGGGGAAATCGCCGATCGCATGCGCGATCACATTGGCGCGAACGCGACGTTGCAACGCATCGCAGGCGCCGGACATACGGCGCACCTCGAGCAACCCCAGCGCACCGCGCGACTCGTGCTCGACTGGCTGGCAGCAACCGTCATCCGCTGATCGCGAGTCCGATCGACAAGAAGACCCCGAAAATCAGCTGCACCCTGCCGGTCGCGCCCAGAACGGGGATCAGCTTCGAACCACCAGCTCCTTCCAGCACTGTCTGCACTGGCTTACGGGCCGACGGCAACGCGACGAACGCCAGCGCCGCGCCCACGCGCGACAATCCAGCGATGAACGGCAGCAGGAGAAACGGTGCCGTCATGAGCACGAGATACAGAACCCGCGTGCGCCTGTCACCCAAGCGCACGGCGAGGGTGTGCTTGCCCGTAAGCGCATCGGTAGGAATGTCGCGCAGGTTGTTGACCACCAAAAGCGCGGTTGCGAACAAACCGACCGGCACGGCCACGGCAAACGACAAGCCCGTGAAGTGTTCTCGCTGCACGTAGGTCGAACCCGCGGTTGCGACCAACCCGAAGAACACGAACACGAAGACCTCGCCGAAGCCCGCGTAGCCGTACGGGCGAGGCCCACCGGTGTAGAACCATCCCGCGAGGAACGACGCCGCGCCGACTGCGAGCAACCACCATCCTGCGGCCGCGGCGAGAGCGAGACCCGCGATGCCGGCGACCCCGAACGCGATGAAAGCTGCGCGTTTCACCGCGGCGGGCGACGCAAGCCCCGACGCCACCAAACGCGTCGGCCCGACGCGTCCAGCCGAGTCTGTTCCCTTGACACCATCGCTGTAGTCATTGGCGTAGTTCGTCGCGATCTGAAGCGCCAACGACACGATGAGCGCCGCGATCGCCCGCCATGCGATGACGCCATGGTTCCACTGCCCGGTGTGGTGTATGGCCGCGGCGGTGCCGACGACAACGGGAACGACCGCGGCAGGCAACGTGCGCGGCCTCGCTCCGATGATCCACTTCTTGGCCAACGCCGAACCTCGTCCATGCTCGCTTGATCCGAGCGGCAACGTTACGCCGGGCAGCGACCGCCGCAGGCAATCAGCGCAGAAACAACAGGGCCATGACAATCGGCACGACGACCGCCGACAAGCCGATGATGATGAACGCGTACAGCGCGTAGTCCATCGCTTCATCCTGCGGTGGATTCCCGGCTGCTCCGACGGTGTCCCACAAGATCCTCATCGGGTGGTCGAGCGCGAGCTTGATGCGAGTGCGGGCTACTGCGGCACCTCGCAGAAGGCACCAGCCGAGCGCGAACAGCATGAGGTAAAGCACGACCAGCAACACGATGAGGATCGCCCGGCTGCTCGTGCTCTTGCTCACCAAGTTGCCGAGGAACGAACTCACCGACGACAACACGGCGCCACCGAGGAGGAACGTGGGCAGACCGAGACTGCGCCCGTCGTAGCCCGGCGTGACCTTCTCCAGATGGTAGGACGCACGGCGCAGCATCGATGATTCGGCTGATCCCTTGGGCGACGATGTCCAGCGACGGGTGTAAAGATTGTGGATCGAGCTGACCACCGTTTGCACGTGATCGCGAACAATCAGCTGAGTGAAGATCTGCACGAAGTACTGCGCAAACCACGTGAGCGGTCCAAGGTTCGGCACCGGCGCGTTGCGATGACCATTGCGATACAACACTTCGAGCGCGCGCATGGCGTTGTGATGCGCGCCCTCGAAATGATCAGCGCGATAGAGCGGTTTCCAAGCGGCGAGCTGAAGCATCATGTCGGCTTCGACTTTGCCGTGTCCGCCCAGCGCCGCGAGAAACTTGTCAGCCGCCGCCGAGTCGCTTTCACGAAGCGCCTTGAACGCCTCAAGCTTCTCGTGAAATTCCTCCAACGGGTTCGGGTCGATGGGCGCGTCGGCACCGATGACAGGCTGGTCGGGCATGACGAGACGATAGTGCGGCCAGCGAACCACTCGCCTCGGCTCGGTGTCGTCGAGTCGCCTCGGCTCGGTGTCATCGAGCGCCATGGTTACAGTGGAGCAAGTGCCGTCTTCGAATCGTCTTGCGCGTGAGGCCAGTCCGTATCTCCGCCAGCACGCCGACAACCCCGTCGACTGGTACCCATGGGGCGATGAAGCGTTCGCGCGAGCACGAGCCGAGAACAAGCCGATCTTGTTGTCGGTGGGCTACTCGTCGTGCCATTGGTGCCATGTCATGGCGCACGAGTCGTTCGAGGACGGCCCGACCGCGGCGATCATGAACCGACTCTTCGTGAACGTCAAAGTCGATCGCGAAGAACGGCCCGACATCGATGCCATCTACATGGACGCGGTACAGGCATTCACGGGTCAGGGCGGCTGGCCTATGACCGTGTTCCTCGCGCCCGACGCGCGGCCGTTCTTCGCCGGCACCTACTTTCCCAAGTCCCCTCGCCACGGCATGCCCTCGTTCTCACAGTTGATGGAGAACGTGCACGACGTTTGGCTGTATCACCGCGACGACCTTCTCGAACAAGCTGACCGCGTCACCGACGCGATCACGAGCCAGATGCACGTCGCGGCCGATGCCTCGATTCCGGGCCTCGACGTGTTGCACCGGGCGGGCCTCGCGTTACGCAAACAACACGATCACGCAGCAGGCGGCTTCGGCGCAGCACCGAAGTTCCCCCAGACGATGGCGCACGAGGCGCTGTTGCGTCTCTACGCGCACACCGGCGACGACGAACTGCTGGCCGTCGTCACGACCTCGCTCGATGCCATGGCGAGCGGCGGTGTCTATGACCAGCTCACGGGTGGGTTCGCGCGCTATTCGGTCGACGCTCAGTGGATCGTGCCGCACTTCGAGAAGATGCTGTATGACAACGCACTCCTCGCGCGGCTCTATTTGCACGCGTGGCTGATCACCGGCCGCGCCGACTACCTCCAGATCTGCACGGAGACCATCGACTACGTGCTGCGTGACATGACGCATCCGAGCGGCGGGTTCTTTTCTGCCGAGGACGCCGACAGCGAGGGCGAAGAAGGCAAGTTCGCGGTGTGGTCACTCGACGAGGCACGCACCGTGCTCATCGACGCAGGGCTCGCCGCTCACGCTGATGAAATCATCGACTGGTACGGCATCACGGCGGCCGGCAACTTCGAGGGTCACAACATCCTCGTGCGGTCACGGCGCGACGATGTGATTCGACCGCCCCTCATCGAAGCCGGGCGCGTTGCGATGCTTGAGCACCGACGCAGTCGCCCGCAGCCCGGGCTCGATGACAAGGTGCTCACCGAATGGAACGGCCTCATGCTGGCCACCTTGGCCGAAGCAGCAGCGGCTACCGGCAATGTGCGCTGGTTGGCTTCAGCGCGCGCCAACGGAGCGTTCCTGCGCGATCAGTTGCGCATCGACGGCCGCTGGCATCGATCGTGGCAGGCCGACGTCGGGGCCCGCCATCTCGCGTACGCCGCCGATTACGCGTCCGTCGTCGATGCCTTCGTGCGCCTCGCAGAGGCCACCGGTGAAGCGCGATGGATCCACGACGCGATCTCGACCGCCAACGACATGATCGACCTGTTCTGGGATCACGACAACGGTGGCCTGTACTCCACCGGCACTGACGCCGAGCGCTTGCTCATGCGCCCCAAGGACATCCTGGACAACGCGACCCCGTCCGCAAACAGCCTCGCAGCCGTCGCGCTCCTGCGACTCAGCGCGCTCACCGGCAACGAGCGCTACCGCGAACGCGCCGCTGACATTCTGCGACTCGTCGGCTCACTCGCGGGTGAACACCCGACCGCGTTCGGCCACGCGCTGGGTGCCATCGACCTGCTGGCGAGCGGTGTCACCGAGGTCGTGGTTATCGGCGCGCGACCTGATCTGACGGCCGTGGTTCATCGCGCGTATTTGCCGAATGCCGTGCTTGCCTGGGGCGAGCACTACCAGTCACCCATTTGGGAAGGCCGCAGCGTGGAGGCCGCATACGTGTGTCGCGACTACACGTGCCTCACACCTGCGCCAGACGCCTCAACACTGCGTACCCAGCTCTTTTCACCCCGCTGAAACACCAGGCTGCATGGCGGTCGTCGTCAGGAATGACGCAGACCGACGCGCACGGCGTCGCGGCCGGCAACCGTACGCGCGAGCAGACCCATCGCCTGCTCGATGTCGTCGAGACCGAAGACTTCACCGAGAACGAGATCGCTGCGCACCTCGCCCGTTTCGAGCATCTCGACCGCGCGGCGCATCGAATCGAACGTAAAGCCGCTTCCACCGCAGACCGTGAGCGCCTTCATCACGATCATGTCGGTGATGAGATTCGGAATGGGCGCGTAGTGCTTGAGTCCAGCCAGTAGCACGCGCCCGTTCCAGCGCACGAGGTCGATACACAGCGGCACGGTCTGCACCGCGGAGGAGATGTCCATCACCACATCGGCCATTGCTCCGCTGGTATGGTCTGCGACGAACTCGATCGGGTCGGTCTGATCGACCATGATCGTGTGATGCGCACCAATGGCGCGAGCGGTATCGAGCCGCAACCCGTCGGTGGACATTCCTGTGATGAACACCTGCTTCGGCTTCTTGGCCAACACTGCTTCGAGCACGGCAAGGCCCTGATGACCGGGGCCTTGAATGACGACCGAGTCGCCTTCGCGCACACCCGCGATGTCGGTCCAGTTGACCGCGTTCGCCAGCGGCTCGAACAGCGTGAGCTGCTCGGCCGGATATCGGTCCGACATCGGGTGCAGACGCGTACCGGCGAAGATCTCCATGTACTCGCCGTAGCCACCCCAAAGTCCAACGCGACCCTCGCCAGTCATGTCGCTGTAGCCGTACACCCGAAAGCCGCTGGTACTCGGCAGGACCTCATCGACCGCTACACGATCGCCCTCGACGACACCGAGTTGTGCGTCGGCCGCGAGCTTGACGATACGTCCGACGGTCTCGTGACCAGGGACCACCGGAAACACCGAGGAGCCGGGCACAAGCTGTACACCGTGGAACTGCGCCACGTCGCTGCCGCACAGCCCGACCGCCTCGACTTTGATGACGGCACCGCCGGGCGGAGGATCGGGAACGGCGAACTCGCGCACCTCATAGGTGTCGTTGCCCAGAAACACGGCAGCGTGACAGGTTTCGGTCATGGAATCCCCCTCGATTTCAGAGTGCTACCAGTTCGCCAGCGCCGCGGCGTCGAGGCCAGGAATGTCGGTACTCGAACACACGGTCACGCCCCCATCGGCCGCCAGGGTTTGCCCGGTGACCCACTTCAGCGCGAACAACGCCAACACGGCATCGACGATGTCATCGACACCACCGAGACGACCAAGCGGCGTGACCTTCGCGAGATGTTCGAAGTAGCCGTCCATCCCAGCGGCACCTTGCATCATCGGTGTCACGGTCGGTCCGGGTGCAACCGCATTGACGCGGATGTTGTGGATGGCCAGTTCGCGCGCGGCGACGCGCACCAGCTGACGTACGCCGATCTTGGCCAACGAGTAGTGCATCATTCCCATGTCGGCCATGATCCCGGCGCTCGACGCGGTGCAAACGATCGCGCCTCCGTCGCCGGTGTCGCGGATGGCCGCCGCGGCAGCGCGCAATGTGAGCACGACGCCGCGCAGGTTGATATTCATGACTCGGTCGTACTCGGTCATCGGCATCGTCAGTACGGTGCCCATGCCAGCCACCCCGGCATTGCAGAACGCGTAGTGCAAGCCACCGAGTTGGCCAACCGCGTCGGCGGTGGCCGCGATGACGGACTGCTCATCGGCGACATCGCAAGCGACCCGAATGTCGGCGGGACCGTCTGGTTGCAGATCAAGCGACGCCACCCGCACGCCTTGTGACCGAAGCGCAACCACGACGCCGGCGCCGATACCACTCGCTCCCCCGGTGACGAGAGCGCATGTGCCGGTGAGCGCGAGCATTGTCAGTGATCCTTCGGTACGTAGTCCGGGTGCTCACGTGGATCGTCGATCGACACCGACGCGACAGCCGGAACGCTCCTGCGCAGCACGTCGAGCGCAATCTGCTCGAGGAAGTCGCGGGGCATCACACACTCCTCGCACGAGGCGCCTTCAAGGATTAGGCGCAGGCTCACTGCGCCATCGCCGAGCGCTACCAGCTCCATGTCGCCCCCGTCGGCCTGTACGAGTGATCGCACCTCGTCCAGAGCCGGGGCAATGGTCGCTTCGTCAAGCATGGGATTCACCCTTCGCCAAAGAGGCTGCGCCGATAGGCGCATCCGACCCAGCAACACGGTCGT
>JAYUFA010000087.1:0-6845 GCA_043738925.1 Actinomycetota bacterium | reverse complement strand
CGGCGGGCGCCACGCTGTCGACCACCCGCGTGGCGAGATCGTTGAGCCGATCGAGACCGTCGACCCCCGCGAGGTGCGCGCGACCCCATGCGTCGGCGCACTCCATGAACAGCGTGGCCGCGACGCCAGGGTCGGCCCTGACCATGGCTTCATCCCAGTAACCCGCGACCGCAGCGGGAGCGAAGAACGCTGCCGACGCCGAGATCACGTCGTGATGCACCTTGCCGAGCGCACCGAAGCGCCCGAAAATGTAGAAGCCAAGCCCCGGATCGAGGCCTATCTCCGAAGCTCGCGCGAACGACGCGCCGTCGAGCATGAAGCCGCTGCCGAGCTTGTTCACTGCTGGCTGGATGGCACGTGTGCACTCGAGAGGATTCATGGCGGCGAACGTACCGCGGATCAGGTCAGCCGGGCAGCTCCAACGGTGTGGGATACCCGCGCGGCTGCAGCAAGGCGTCGGTACCTCCGTCGACGAACAATGTCTGGCCGACGATGTAGGAGGCGTCGGACCCGAGCAGGAAGTCGAGCACCGCGGCGATCTCACCCGGCTGACCCCAACGGCCGATCGGCAACGGGATGGCGTTCATTGCCTCTTTCACTCCGTCGATCTCCATGAGCGGGCGCGTCATGTTCGTGTCAGTCACACCGGGCGCGACCGCGTTGAGCCGGATACCCGCGCCGATCCACTCGGCGGTGATGGCCTTGGCGCGCATCCACCAAGCGATCGCGAGTTTGCTCGTGTAGTACGCCGTGGCAGCGCCGACGTCGTTGCACACGCTGACATCGCCGGCGAGGAACCGCTCGGTGAGCGCCACATCGATACCGGGCATCATCGTGGTGCTGTTCGACGAGATCATCACGACCGCCGCGTTGGTCGCGCTGGCCAGTGCAGGCCGCAGCCCCTCGGTCACCGCAATCGCCCCGAAGTAGTTCACTGCCGCGATACGCGCGGGCGGATGAGGATCGGACAAACCCGCGCCCGGAACCAAGCCGTCGAGCACACCGCCGCATTGATCAAGCACCCCATTGACTGCGGCGGTTCGGCCCTCCGGATGCGACAGATCCGCGCAGACATCAGCGTCGCGCAGATCGACCCCGATGACGCGATGCCCCTTGCCTTCGAGGCGCGCCTTGGTCGCCGCGCCGATGCCGGATGCTGAACCCGTGATGCAGATGGTTGCCATGCGCACGATCCTATGCGGGGTTGATGAGGCGACGAAGTGCGGCCACCCGAGACGAGACGTCTTCGGGCGCCGTATTGCCTGGTTCAGGCGACGTCAGCGGTTCCTCGTCGCGCAGGTCGATCACGGTCGGCGTTGAGCGACGCTCGGCGCGCGGCGTCGGCGCAGCGCCACGGCCCACGACAAAACCAGCGGGATCATCGAGCCACGTCGACGCCGCGGCGGTACGCCGTGTCAGCTGCGCGATCGTCGCCTCGTCGATACGCACGATGCCAGCGAGCCGGTTGAGTTCGCCGTTGATGGCGCGGTGCCCGAGCCCGGTGACGCGCGCCAAGTCGCCGACCAGTGACGCGTTGCGATCACGCCATCGCCTCTTCTCACCGTGACGCGAGCGAACTGCGCCCACACCATGAAGGTCACCCGACCGACCGGGCAACGGGGGTGGCGGTGGCAGGTCGATGGTGAACGAGCGAAGGTCACCCGGTTCGAGCACCACGTCCTCGTGAGGATCGACACCGTCGCCGGAAGGCGCGGTCGCGTTGACGACGCTCGACGACAAGGCGGCGAACAGCGACAGCTGCTGCTCCTCGGTGCGGGCGGCTCCGGGGTAGTCGTCGAATTCGCCTGCTTCGGCCTCACGCCGCCGCAGTCGCAACTCGATGCTGTGGCGCCGCGACTGGGCGATGCCGAGCGCATGCACGCGCAACCGCGGGTCATCGGGCAAGAACAAGTAGGCGCGCTGCGAGCGCTGACCCGGGATCCATCGGGCGATGCGGCCGACTGCCTGACGGAAAAACATCGGTGTCACCGTGGTGGTCGCATACACACCTACCCGCAGGCGCGGAATGTCGACGCCTTCGGAGATCATTCGCACTGCGACAATCCACGGATCGGTGCTGGTGGCGAAGTCGGCGATCACCGACGACGCGTTCGGGTCATCGCTCAGCGCGAGCTTCGCGTCGACACGATGAAACCGCTTCAACAGCTTGACGATGCCGCGCGCGTGTTCCTGATCGGTGGCGATCACGAGCCCGGCGGCGTCGGGATGGCTTTTGCGGATCTCGACGAGCCGTTCGTGCGCGCGCGTGATCACCGTGGGCAACCACTCGCCGTCGAGGCTGAGGGCGGTACGCAACCGCGCGCCCCACTGATCGCTCATCAACTCGTCGTTGAAGGTCGCGCTGTGCTCGTCACCGTCGGCACCACGCCATTCCATGTGGCCGTCGAAGCGCGGAAAGAACACGGGGCGAACCACTCCACCGTCACGGAGCGCCTCGCCGTATCCGTACTCGTAGTCGGCGACTGCATCGCCGTAGTCGCCGAACGAGTACCCGACGAACGGGATCGGGCTGTCGTCGCTACGAAACGGTGTGCCCGACAACAGCAACCGGCATGCGGCAGAAGCGCACGCGGCCTTTACGCCGTCGCCCCAGGATCGTTCGTCGGCGGCGTGGTGGATCTCGTCGAGCACGACCATGCCATTCGTCGCGAGCCTGCCGATTGCCGCTGACGACATCGCTACCTGTGCGTACGTGGTGACGATGCCATGCATGTCGATCGCAAGCCCCGAACGTTCGTTCCATTCGGGGTCGAGGTGCACTCCGAGGCGCGCTGCGGCTTCGGCCCACTGATGCTTCAGGTGATGCGTCGGCACGATGACCACCACGGGTCGCGGCTCGCCACCGAGGAACTGGCGACACGCCGCGAGCGCGAAAGTCGTCTTGCCGGCACCAGGGCAGGCGACGGCCAGGAAGTTCTCGCTGCGCCGCCGCGTGAACGCATCAAGTGCGTCGCGCTGCCAGGGGCGCAAGGAGACGTGGCGGCTCAACGTCCGACGAATCGCGGCGGGCGACGTTCCATGAACGCACGCTTGCCTTCGACGCAATCGTCGCTCGCCCACGCGTGGGCTATGGCCGCGTGAATCATCGCCGCATCAGTCGGCTCGCCACCACGCGTCGCTGCGTGGATCGACGACTTCGACGCATGGTGCGTGAGCGGCGCGTTCGCGGCAATGTCCGCGGCAAGCGCGCGCACGAACGTCTCGAGCTCATCGTGCGGCACAACGCGGTTCACCAACCCGATGCGCACGGCCTCGGCCGCGTCGAGCCGACGAGCGGAGAACAGGATCTCTGCGGCTTGTCCCGGACCGCACAACGCCACCAGCTGTTCGATGGCCTGGTACGGGTAGCCAACGCCGAGCTTGGCAGCCGGAATGCCGAACCGCGCCGTGTCGGACGCAATGCGGATGTCGGCCGACAAGGCCACCATCACGCCACCACCGAGGCACCACCCGTTGATCATCGCGATCAGGGGCTTGCGCAACGACAGCAAGCCGGTCGTGCCCGCGTTCGCGGCCATCGCCGCGTCGGTGGGCACGACGGGCGGCCCGCTGATCTCCCCCGAGTCGAGCTGTGCGATATCGGCGCCGGAGATGAAGGCCTTGTCGCCGGCACCGCGCAACACCACCACCCGCACGTTGTCATCCGCCTCGAACGCAGCGCAGATACGACCGACAGCCGCGATCATGTCGGCCGTCATGGCGTTGTGCTTCTCGACGTTGTTGTACACGATCCAACCGACGTTGTTGTCGACCGTGGCGATCATGCGGGGCGTGCCGGTGTCCATCGACCGGGACCGTAGCAAGATGGCAGCGTGCCGGACGACGAATCGCAGACCGAAGGTCCCTTGTCACATATCGTCGTCGTGGATTTGACCACCGCTCGCAGCGGGCCGACGTGCGTTCGCCAACTGGCCGACCTCGGTGCCCGGGTAGTGCAGGTGAGTATGCCCGGCCGCGGCAATCTGGCCGGCAGCGATGGTTTCAACCTGCATCGCAACAAGCGCTCGATCATCATGAACATCAAGCACCCCGACGGGCTCGACGCGTTCTGCCGGCTGATCGATCACGCCGATGTGTTTGTCGAGAACATGCGACCGTCGGTCAAGCATCGACTCGGCATCGGGCCCGAGACGCTGTGCACCCGCAACCCTCGCCTCGTGTACGCGAGCCTGTCGGGTTTCGGCCAGGGCGGCCCATACGCCGAGCGACCGGGCGTCGATCAGATCGCCCAAGGCCTCAGCGGCATCATGTCGGTCACGGGCCCGCCGGGTACGGGACCTTGGCGGGTTGGCATCGCGATCAGCGACACGGCGGCAGGCACCATGCTCACGCAAGGCATTCTCGCTGCGCTGCTGTGGCGCGAACGCAGCGGCCAAGGACAGTGGGTTCATACGTCGTTGTTGGAGTCAGCAATCAACTTCATGGACTTTCAGGCGTGTCGCTGGCTCACCGATGGGGTGGTGCCTCCACAGGAAGGCAACAACCATCCGACGATGTTTCCCATGGGCACCTACCGCGCGGCCGACGGCTTCGTGAATATCGCGGGCCTAAAATCGATCGAAGCTTTTCTCGATGTGCTCGACGCCCGCGCGTTGCTCGATGACGAACGATTCGCGAGCAACGACGCACGGCGAGCCAATCGCAACGCGTTCGACGCCGCGTGCGAGGCGCGGCTGACCGAAGCGCCTGTAGCGATCTGGGTGGAGCGCTTCAACGCCGCCGGCATCCCGGCCGGGCCCGTCTATCGCGTCGACCAGACGTTCGCCGACCCGCAGGTGCGCCATCTCGATGTCACGACGTCGGTCGCGGTGCCGGGGGCTCCCGGCGCCCAAGCGACCGTGCTCCGCTATCCCGTCACGTTGCAACGCACGCCGGCCAGCGTGCGTTGTGGGCCGCCGACACCAGGCGCACACACGCAGGAGGTGTTGCGCGAACTCGGCTACGACGACGCCGCCATTGCAACGTTGATCGCGTCCGGCGCGGCTTCGGCGGAACATCACGCTGACGGAGGCTGGCTGAGCTGACGTCCGTCGCTACTTCTCTGCCCACGCCTTGTCGAGGAAGAGCAACGAGCCCTCGCTCACGTAGAGGCCGTGCACTTTGAACGAGAACGCGATGCGCTCGACCGCGTTCTCGAAGATCACACCGGGATGATCGGTGGTCCACAGATCGACGAGCGCATGGTACGCAGCCTTCTTCGCTGAATCGCTCGGAGCGGCGAGCGCAACACTCAGCGCAGTGTCCCATGCCGGCTCAAAGAGCCCCATCGTATTGCCTGGCGACTGCGACCAGAAATGCTCCACGAGTGACAGCACTGCGGTGTCATCGTCGGCCATGGCGAGGGAGCCGCATGCAACATCGAAGTCGCCCTCGGACGCAACTGTGGCGACCGTCGACGCCGGCCCGGTCGATGTCACCACCGCGGGATCCGGCTCGGTGCGCACGCTGGTGTTGAACCCAATGGCGGTCAACATCGCGTCGAGAGCGTGCGCCACCGCAACCCGGTCGGGTCGAGACGTGCAGACGATCCGCAGTTTGCCCGTCGCACCTGCGGCCTTCGCCTGCGCCAGTAGCGCAATGCCGGTGGTAACCGACGCCGTGGGTGACGCCGTACCGATACTGAAGAAGAAGCTCTGGCCGAACAGCGCGTTGTCAGAGAGGCCGGCTCCGTCGTTGACGCGTGCGTTGAACTCCTTCGGATCGATCGCTGCGGCGATCGCACCGCGTACAAGCGCATCGGCCGTTGCCGGCGACGCAGGCGCACGATTCGGTTGATCTTTGCACGGCGGGTCAGGCCGGCCACCGACGCATCCGGTGATGACTCTTCGGTTCGCGAGCAACACGCCGGCACCGCCCAGAACGGTGTCGAATCCGCCAAGCGTCGGTTCGACGCGCGCCGCCGTGATCTGAGCACCGGAGCGAAGAAAAGCGACCTTCACCGTGCCACTTTTCAACGCGTCGACCGCCTTGTCGGCATTGGCTGACGCGGTGAATACGATCTCGTCGAGATAGGGATCGCCGCCGTAGAACGCGGGGCTCTTGCGCATCACGATGCTGTCGCTCTTGACGAACGAGACAATCTCGAACGGCCCAGCGCCGGCACCGACGGGGTTGCGGCTGAACGCATCGGCCTTCGCCTTGTAGCCGGCGGAAGCAGGGTCGCCGAGCGCCTTCAGCTTGGCCGGCGACACGATCATGCCGGGGGTGTCTGCGAGCAACGCGGCAAACGCTGAGTCGGCGACGCTCAGCGAGAACCGAACCGTCAGCGGATCGATCACGACGACGTTGGACGACGTGCCGATCACATAGGTCAGCCACGAGCGCGACGCGCCGACATTGCGCGCGCTCATCATGCGGTCGATGTTGTATCGCACTGCTTCGGCGTCATACGGCGTGCCGTCGCGAAACGCAATGTTCGGCTTGAGTCGCAGCGTCCACTCAGTCGCTGTCGCGTTCGCGGTGAGCGCCGCCGCCGTGCGCATCTCGTACGTGCGCGTGTCGGGATTCCAACGCACGATGGTGTCATACAACGCGAGCAACTCCGCGCCGCCCGACGCGCCCGCGCCGACGCCGACGATGGGGTCAAGACCGCGCGCCTCCAACGACACCGCGATGGTGAGCGAACCACCGCGGCGCGCGGTGGGCGCAGCGATTGTCGTCGCCGGCCGAGCAGTGCTCGTCGATGTCGATGCCCCTGAGTTGCGCGCTTGTCCGGCGGCGCCTCCGCTACACGAGGCCGCGAGGAGAGCGCATGCCAGCAGCGTCAGCCCGAAGTGCGCGGGCCGTCGCTCGACGCGAATCTTCCTCAAAGCGATGTGATTCAG
>JAYUFA010000086.1:0-6867 GCA_043738925.1 Actinomycetota bacterium | reverse complement strand
ATTTGGTCGCCAACAACCTTGCGACCAAACACGTCATCGGCAACGCAACCGTCTTTCGCTACTGGCTGCGGCGCCAGGGTGGCGATCAGAAGTTCAAGGCCGGCGACTACGACCTGTTCACTCGTATGGACTACCCGGAGTTGCTCACCGCGCTGCGCGCCGGGCCAAAGCCGCCGGTGCAGATCAAGATCACGATCCCACCGGGGTTCACGGTCGCGCAGCTGCAAAAGGCGCTGCTCGACAAGTTGCCGGGCTTCAACGCGACCGAGCTCGTCGAGGCGTTGAAGAATCCTCGGCTCGATGCCGGGTACGCGCCGCCAGTATTCGGGATTCGTGAAGGGCTCCTGTTCCCCGACACCTACAACGTCGATGAGGACGCGTCCAGCAACGAGTACGCGTTACTGCGCCGCATGCGCGACCAGATGGACAAGGTACTGAAGGAGCTGAACGCCGACTCACGAGCGAGCGCGCTGCACTACTCCACCTATGACATCTTGAAGGTCGCGTCGCTCATCGAGAAAGAGGCCAAGGTCGACAGCGATCGTCCCAAGATCGCGCGCGTCATCTACAACCGGCTCGACAAGAAGATGCCGCTCGGTATCGACGCGTCCACTCGGTTCGCGGTCGGTAAGACCAACGGGGAGCCATTGACCCTCAGCGACCTTGCCTCGGAGAGCGCGTACAACACCCGCAAGGCAGTCGGCCTGCCGCCGACGCCTATCGCGTTTGCGAGTCGAGCCTCGATCGAGGCCGCTCTCAGCCCAACGCCGAATCAGCCATGGCTGTATTACGTGCTCACCGACGACGCAGGCGTCAAGGGTGCCCACACGTTCGCTACCACCGTCGGTGAGTTCGAAGCAGCCCGAAAGATCTGCCAAGCGAAAGGCTATTGCGACTGATGCGCTCCATCACCGGGGCCACCAGAGTCGTCGCGGTGATCGGCGACCCGGCTCGCCACTCGCTGTCGCCGACCATGCACAACGCCGCGTTCGCCGCGTGCGATCTCGACTGGGTGTATGTCGCGCATCACGTGGCCCGCGGTCACGCGGCCAAAGCTCTTGAAGCTATGCGCACGCTCGGCATCGCTGGCTACTCGGTGACCATGCCGCACAAGGCAGACGCTGCTGCCGCGGTCGACACCTGCACTCCCGCTGCCGCCGCACTTCGGGCCGTGAACTGCGTTACGAACGACCTGGGCGTGCTGCGCGGCGACAACACCGATGGTGTCGGGTTCCTCCGCGGTCTACGCGACGACAGCGGTTTCGACGTCGCTCATGCTCGTTGTGTCGTGTTCGGCGCCGGAGGCGCCGCGCGCGCGGTGATCGCGGCGCTTGGCGCTGCGGGCGCCGCTGAAGTTCATGTCGTCAACCGGTCGGCGGATGCGGCCGCTCACGCGGCCATCTTGGGTGGCGTCGGCGGTCGCGTCGGCGACATGGCTTCGGTGGCCGAAGCCGATCTCGTGGTGAATGCCACGCCTCTTGGCATGAGTGGACTGTCAGTGGCTGAGATGCCATGTGATCCAGCGCTTGTTCGACGTGGTGCCGTGGCCGTGGATCTTGTGTACGAACCCCGCGAGACAGCGTGGCTCACCGCGCTGCATGTCCGCGGCGTGCACGCTTCGAACGGCTTGTCGATGCTGGTCCATCAGGCCGCGCGGCAGTTCGAGATATGGACGGGAGCCGAGCCACCCGTCGCCGTCATGAAGGCGGCGGCAAGCGACGCGTTAGCGTCGAGATTTGCCGGGAACCACTGAATTCGCTCAACTTCGGTGCCGATGGTGACGAGGAAATGCTCGACCCGGAGGTCACCGTGGCATTGCAGGGAACCCTCGACACATTTGCGCTTCCCGACGTGCTCCGGCTCTTGGCGTCCACGAAGAAGATCGGTCGACTGCGCGTCACCGGCGATGGCGGCTCGGGCAGCCTGTGGGTTGACGGGGGCACGGTGGTCGGAGGCGAGCTGCTCATGCGCGGCGCGCAGGCCGAGGCGCTGTCGGAGGTGCTCTTCAATCTTCTTCGCTTCTCGCACGGATCGTTTACGTTCGAAACGGGTTCGGTTCCGCCGTCAACCGCTGAGCAACGCGACGTCGAGAGCATCATCGTCGAGGCCGAGCTCATGCTCGCTGAATGGCGGTCTCTGGAGATGGTCGTGCCGTCGCTCGACGCCTGGCTTTCGCTGACTCAGGAATTGAAGGGTCGCGATGTGGTGGTCGATGCGGACCGCTGGCGGATCATTGTCACCATTGGATCGGGCGCCAACGTCGGCGAGGTCGGACGGCGCGTTGGCCTCGGCGACCTTGCCGTGATGCGCGCGGTGAAAGAAGTGATCGAGCTGGGTTTGGTCGAGGTCAGCGTCGAGGCACCGCCGAGCGCAGCGGCGACCCTCGACGAGATTGAGCCTCTGCCCGCGCGTAAACCCTCACTCGAAGTGCCGCCGCCGCTCGCTGACGAGCCACACAAGATCGAGTTCCTTACGCTCGATGGCGCTCCGACGCCGGGCCCCATCTCGCCTGACTCCTTCACGCTCGAGTCGGTCATGGGTGCCGACGTGCCGGTCTTTTCGAATGACACCCCCATCGCGCCGCCGAGCATCACCGAGATGCGCAGCGGTCTCGGCGCGATGCACTTGTCGGACGAGCCCGGTCGGCTTCTGAACGGCCACGGCGCGCTCGACGATCCTTCCGAGATCGCGCGCCAGCTCGCCAATCTCAGCCCGCGCGCCGCGAAGGCGGTTGCGGCCGCAGCGAAGGCCACGACCGACGAGGAACGCGAAGCGGCGCTGTCAGCGATCGAAGCCGAGGACGACACGATCAACCGCGGCCTGCTGCTGAAGTTCCTCGGCGCAGTCGACGGCTGAGCCATGCACGCCACAACGATTGTCGCCTCGGTGCCGATCGGATTGCTCGTAGGCAGCCTCCTGACGATGCTGATCGACCGGGTACCCGACGATCTGCCGGTGCTCAGCCGTCCCCGCTGCCCGCTGTGCGAGCATCCGCTCGGTGCATCGGAGCTCGTGCCCCTGGTGTCGTGGGCGCGTCAGCGCGGCCGATGTGTGCACTGTGATGAGCATCTCACCGTCGCCTATCCACTTGTCGAGTTGCTCACCGCGGTGTCATTCGCGCTCGGCGCCGCCCGCTTTTCTACGTGGTGGGTGCTTGTCCCGTACTGGCTGTTCTTCGCGATGCTCGTGACGGTGTCGACGGTGGACGTATTTCGGTATCGGATACCCGACCGCGTGGTATTTCCCACGCTCGCGTTGAGCATGATCGCGATCGTCGTCACGTCGCAGCACCTCGGCTTGCCCTCCGCTATCACCCGCGCGGTCATCGGAGCCGTCTTGTTCTCCGGCGTGTTGTTTCTCCTCTCGGTGATGCCGGGAGGCGGGATGGGCTTTGGTGACGTCAAGCTGGCGATCGTGCTCGGCCTGTTCCTCGGATGGCTTCCGGCCAACATCAATGGCGTGGTGGTGCTGGTATTCGCCGCGCTGATGCTCGGAAGTGTGCTCGGCGCCGTCATGGGCCTCGTCGTCGGGTTCGTGCGAGTCAGAACGAAGCGCGAGATCTTGCCCGACCCTGACCTCGAACAAGGTGAGCTGTTGAAGCTGCCGTGGACCAAGCAGCCGTTCCCGTTCGGCCCGTCGTTGGCGGTGGCCAGCATGGCTTCGGTGTTGTTGTCGAACCACCTAACCTGACGGAGTGACATCCGGGCCCAACCCTGCCGACGCTCCAGCATCGCACCTCGTGCTCGTTGGGATGATGGGGTCGGGCAAGTCCAGTATCGGGCGACGCGTCGCCAAACGACTCCGTCGCCGCCACGTCGATCTCGACTCGTTCATCGAACGTGCCAGTGGCAAGAAGATCTCCGAGCTCTTTGCGTCGGAAGGCGAGGCATCGTTTCGCGATCGCGAACGTGACGCGCTGCTCGAGGTTCTCGCCGACCATGAGCCCCTGGTCGTTTCCACCGGCGGCGGTTCGGTGCTGCGCGACGACAATCGGGCTGCCATGCGGGCCGCCGGCACGGTGGTGTGGCTTCGGGCGTCGCCGCAATCTCTCCTGACGCGCGTGGGTGATGGTTCGGGGCGACCTCTGCTGGCCGGCGATCCACTCGGCAACCTCACTCGCATCGCCGCGGAACGCGACGGTGCATACGCCGCGGCTGCCCACGAGATCATCGACGTCGACCGCTTGTCATCGGAAGCGGTCAGCGATCGCGTCGCTCGGCTCGCCGGGCGCGCTGCGCCGCCGTCCATTCCGGCTGTGACCCGATACGCCGTACAGGTAGCACTCGGGTCGCGTAGCTACTCGGTGTTGGTCGGCGCAGGCGTTCGCCACGAACTCGCTGCGCTGATTCCTCGTGACGCTCGCCGCGCCGCCATCGTCACCCAAGCGGGCATCCCGTTCACCGTTGAACCCGGCATCGCTTCGCAAGTGTTCACGATCGACGACGGTGAGGCTGCCAAGAGCCTGGCAACGATCGAATCGTTGTGTCGTGGATTCGCGAAGTGGGGTCTCACCCGCGCCGACTGTGTGGTCGCCGTCGGTGGTGGTGTCGTCACCGATGTCGCTGGTTTCGCGGCCGCCTCGTATCACCGCGGGATCAAGTTCGTATCCGTCCCCACCACGCTGCTGGGCATGATCGATGCGGCCGTTGGTGGCAAGACGGGCGTGAACCTGCCCGAGGGCAAGAACCTCGTTGGCGCGTTCTGGCAACCATCCGGGGTGTTGTGCGACACGGACACGTTGGCCACGCTGTCACCGCGCGAATACCGGTGCGGTCTCGGTGAGATGGCGAAATATCACTTCCTGACGGGCGACGATCTCGGCGCGCTGGACCTTGACGCGCGCATCGCTCGTTGTGTTGCGATCAAGGCTGAGGTGGTCGCTCGTGACGAGCGCGAAGATGGTCGGCGTGCCATCCTCAACTACGGCCACACGCTCGCGCATGCCATCGAGATCGCAACTTCCTACGAATTGCGCCACGGCGAAGCTGTGGCCATCGGCCTCGTGTACGCAGCTGAGGTCGCCCATCGGCTCGGGCGCATCGACGCGGCTCGCGTCCGCGAGCACCGCACCGTGCTCGGGGCGTATGACCTGGCGACCACGCTGCCCGCCGCGCTCGACGGTGACGAGTTGATCGCCTTGTTCGCGCGCGACAAGAAGGCCATCGACGGGGTCACGTTCGTCCTCGACGGGCCGAAAGGTGTCGAAGCAGTCAGCGGGGTAGCACCCGAGATCCTGCGCGACGCGATGGAGGCGATTCGATGACCGACGCAGCTACCTCGTCCATGCCGATCATCGCGTTGCTCCACGGTCCCAACCTCAATCTGCTCGGTGATCGAGAGCCCGAGATCTACGGCACCGCCACGTTGGCCGACCACGTGAACAGCGCTCGCAAGGTCGCGGGCCGGCTCGGCTTCGTCGTCGAAGACCAGCAATCCAACCACGAGGGTGTGCTCGTCGACGCGATTCACGCGGCACGCGGTCGTTGCGTGGCCATCATCATCAACCCTGGCGCGTTCACTCACTACTCATGGGCGATTCATGACGCGCTCAGCGCGTTTCACGGCGTCATCGTTGAGCTACATCTCTCCAATCCCAACGCACGCGAATCCTGGCGGCACACTTCGGTCGTGGCCCCTGTTGCCACCGGTACCATCGCCGGCTTCGGCGCACATGGCTATCCGCTTGCGGTGTACGCCGTGGCCCGCGCGCTCGGCGTCGTCGTCGAGTGAGCGAGTCGCTCGACTTCGTTCGCTGCGATGTCGCGGCTCGCCTTCCGCGTGCGGTCGCAGCGCTCGACGCGGCAGCCTGCGATGCGTTGGTCGTCACCAACCTGCGCAACGTCCGCTATCTCACCGGGTTCGTCGGCAGCGCGGCAACACTCATCGTGCACGCCAACGCGTTGACGCTGCTCACCGACGGCCGCTACGAGACACAGGCGCCAGCCGATCTTGGCGCCGCGGGCGTGCGCAACGTCGACGTCGTCGTCACGTCCGAATCGGGCGACCGCGGGCCGAGCGTCAAAGATGCGTTTGTCGCGGCAGTCAGCGGCGCTGCATCGACCGGGCTTCGCGTTGGCCTCGAAAGCTCGTCGGTCACCTGGGCCCAGCAGCGCCGCTACGCCGCGTGGCTCAGTGACGCGTCGGCCGAAGCGTCACTGGTGGAAGTTGTCGATTTGGTGGAAACGCTTCGCGTCACCAAGGACGCCGGCGAAGTCGCGCGCATCGAGCGGGCGGCCGCCATCGCCGATGAGGCCTTCGCACAAGTTCGCCCAATGCTGCTCGATGGCGTCACCGAGATCGAGTTCGGGTTCGAGCTCGATCTTGCGATGCGTCGCTTGGGCGCCGCTGAAAGAAGCTTCGAAACCATCGTGGCGTCAGGGCCAAATAGCGCGCTTCCGCACGCGCGTCCGAGCACCCGCCGCGTCGTCCGGGGCGACCTTGTCGTGGTCGACTTCGGAGCCATGATCGACGGGTATCGCAGCGACATGACCCGCACGGTGATGGTGGGCGAGCCATCGGCCATCCAGCAGCGGATGCTCGATGTGGTCACCGCAGCTCAGCGGGCCGGCGCGGACGCCGTGGGGCCTGCCGTGCCATGCAAGGACATCGACGAAGCGTGCCGCGCGGTGGTGGGTGCCGCGGGCTGGGCCGATCGGTTCATGCACGGCACAGGGCATGGTGTCGGGCTCGACATCCACGAGGCCCCGTGGGTGAACAGCAGGTCTGCTGCTACGCTCGCACCCGGTTTCGTGGTCACCGTCGAGCCTGGTGTGTACCTGCCCGAGGTGGGTGGTGTCCGCGTCGAAGACACTGTGCTCGTCACCGAGGCGGGTTCGCGCCCGCTCACCCATGCGCCGAAGGACCCCA